>CAZVWX010000128.1:0-5559 GCA_964631105.1 uncultured Prevotella sp.
ACATCATGCTCCCCCCCGAGAGCAGGGCGACGTCGTGGGGGGCGGCGTCCGGCAGGCCGGCCTCTTGCGGGTTGCGGAACAGCCGGCCGAGCAGGTCGAGCACGTCCTCTTCGAACCGCGACGCCGAGTAGTAGTCGTGGATGTGGTGGTTGCCCACGAAGAAGTGCGTCACCCTGCGCCTCTGCTCGGGGGTGGGGGCGGCGGTCCCTATGGGCAGCTCGGCAAAGATCTGGCGTGAGTCGGCATTGATGATGGGAACATGGAAATGCTCCGCGATGGAGAGGGCCGACTCCGTCTTGCCCACTCCGGTTGGTCCCAGGATGACGACGAGCTTCTTCTGCATGGTGGGTTTCTGGCTCCCCTCGGGCCGGGGCGTTATCTGATGATTCCGCGTTTCGACGATTCCACGAAGTCAATGATGTATTTGATTTCGGGAGTCACCTCCATCTCGTCCTTGATCTTCTGGATGCCGTCCTTGAGGATTCCCTCGGAGTAGAGCAGGCGGTAGGCGTTGTGGATTTTCTCAATCAGGTCGTTGCTGAAGCCGTGCCTGCGCAGGCCGATGAGGTTCACCCCGGCGTAGCGTGTGGGCTCCTTGCCCGCGATGATGTAGGGCGGGATGTCCTGCGAGAACCTGCATCCCCCCTGTATCATGACGTAGCCGCCGATGTGGCAGAACTGGTGGGTGAGCACCACGGCGCTGATGATGGCGTTGTCGTCGATGGTCACCTCGCCGGCGAACTTCGTCGAGTTGCCGATGATGCAGTGGCTCCCCACCACGCAGTCGTGGGCCACGTGCATGTTCTCCATGAGCAGGTTGTTGTCGCCCACGGTGGTCTTTCCCTTCGAGGCCGTGCCCCGCGAGATGGTGACGTTCTCCCGGATGGAGTTGTCGTTGCCGATGAGGCACTGGGTGTCCTCGCCCTTGAACTTCAGGTCTTGCGGCTTGGTGGAGATGCTTGCTCCGGGGAAGAACTCGTTGCCGTTGCCGATGCGCGCTCCGTAGTGGATGGTGACGTGGCTCAGGAGCCGGTTGTTGTCGCCGATGACGGTGTTCTTGTCGATATAGCAGAAGGGGCCGATGACGTTGCCGTCGCCCAGCTGGGCGCCCGGGTCGACATAGGCCATGGGGCTGATGATGTTTGCCATGTGTGTATGTGAGAATCTTTGTTCGGTTTCTTTTCTACTTGTTCTTCACGATTTGCGCCGTGAAGGTGGCCTCGGCCACGACGTGGTCGCCCACGAAGAGGTAGCCCTTCATCGAGCTGATGCCGTGGCGCACCGGGTGGAGCAGCTCCACGCGGAAGAGCAGCGTGTCGCCCGGCACCACCTTGTGGCGGAACTTCACGTCGTCAATCTTCATGAAGTAGGTGCTCCAGCGCTCGGGCTCTTCCAGCTGGTTGAGCACGAGCAGGCCGCCGCATTGCGCCATGGCCTCGATTTGCAGCACGCCGGGCATGACGGGCTCCGAGGGGAAGTGGCCTTGGAAGAAGGGTTCGTTGGCCGTGACGTTCTTCACGCCCACGATGCTCGTCGGCCCCATGGCCACCACCTTGTCGACCAGCTGCATGGGGTAGCGGTGGGGCAGCAGCTTGCGGATGCGGATGTTGTCCATCACGGGCTCCTCGTTGGGGTCGTAGATGGGCGCCTGCACCTCGTGCTTGCGTATCTCGCGCCGCATCTGCCGCGCGAACTGGTTGTTGATGGTGTGGCCCGGGCGCGTGGCGATGATGCGCCCCTTGATGGGGCGCCCGATGAGGGCCATGTCGCCGATGATGTCGAGCAGCTTGTGGCGCGTACACTCGTTCTCCCACATCAGGGGCTTGTGCTGGATGTAGCGTGGCTGCGACGCGTCGACGTGGGGCACGTGGAGCAGGTCGGCCAGCTTGTCGAGCTTCTCCTGGGGCACCACCTGCTCGTAGATGACGATGGCGTTGTCGAGGTCGCCGCCCTTGATGAGGTTGGCCTCGAGCAGGGGAACGATGTCGCGCACGAACACGAAGGTGCGGGCCGGCGCAATCTCGTCGGAGAACTTCTCGACGTTGTCGAGCGTGGCGAACTGGCTGTTGATGAACTTGCTCTTGAACGAGCACATGGCGGTGATGCTGAACTGGTCGTCGGGAAGGATGGTGATGACGCTCCCCGACGCGTCGTCGCGCACCTCAATCTTCTTCCGGATGATGTAGAAGTCCTTTTCGGCGTTTTGCTCTTGCAGCCCTATCTCCTTGATCTTCTCCACATAGGTGGCGGCGGAGCCGTCGAGGATGGGGAACTCGGGGCCGTTCACCTGTATCAGGCAGTTGTCGATGCCCATGGCGTAGAGTGCGGCGAGGCCGTGCTCCACGGTGGAGACGCGCACGTCGCCGTTGCCGAGCACCGTGCCGCGTTGCGTGTCGACCACGTTCTCGGCTATGGCGTCGATGACGGGCTGCCCCTCCAGGTCGATGCGCTGGATTTTGTAGCCGCTGTTTTCTTTGGCGGGATTGAAGGTCACGGTCAGGCTGAGTCCCGTGTGCAGCCCTTTCCCGAAGAGCGAAAAGCTTCCTTTCAGTGTCTTTTGCTTCGACATATGTTTCTTTTTTTTTGATTTCTGTGTTCCTGTTGGTCAATCCTTGTCTTCACCGAGCCGCTCCTTCAGCTCGTCCACCTCCTTCTGCAGGCGGCCCAGCTGCTTGTAGAGCTCGGGCAGCCGCTGGAAGATGGCCTGGCTCTTGAAGTAGGGCATCTTGGGCATGGGCGGCGTGCCGATGAGCGCCTGGTCCGACTTGATGCTGCCCGGCGCGCCGCTCTGGGCGCCCAGGAGCACCCGGTCGCCGATGGTGATGTGCCCCGACACGCCCACCTGGCCGCCGAACATGCACCACTGGCCCACCTTCGTGCTGCCGGCCACGCCCACCTGGGCCGACATCACCGTGTTCTCGCCGATGTCGTCGTTGTGGGCTATCTGCACCAGGTTGTCCAGCTTCACGCCCTTGCGCACGTAGGTGCTGCCCATCGTGGAGCGGTCCACGCAGCTGTTGGCCCCTATCTCCACGTTGTCCTCTATGGTGACAATGCCGATTTGCGGAATCTTGTCGTACTGGTTGGCCTCGCGGTTGGGGGCGAACCCGAAGCCGTCGGCGCCGATGACGCATCCGGCGTGCAGGGTGACATGGTTGCCGATGCGGCATCCGTAATAGATGGTGACGTTGGGATAGACGATGCAGTCGCGGCCCAGCGTCACGCCGTCGCCTATCACGGCGTTGGGGTAGATTTGCGTCCCGTCGCCTATCACGGCCCCGTCGCCCACGACGGCAAAGGGGCCTATGTAGACGTCCTTGCCCACCTGGGCCTTCGCCGAGACGGAGGCCAGCGGGTCGACGCCCGTCTTCCGGGGACGGGCCGAGGCGTAGAGCTGGAGCAGCCGTGCCACGCAGTCGCGCGCGTTCTTCACGCGGATGAGCGTGGGGACGGCGGGCTTCTCCAGCTCGATGCTCTCGTCGACGAGGACGATGGTCGAGCGGGTGTCGTACAGATAGTGTGCGTATTTGGGATTGGCGAGGAAGGAGATGGCTCCCGGCACGCCTTCCTCAATCTTGGCGAACGTGTGCACGGAGGCGTTCTCGTCGCCTATGACTTGCCCCTGGATGAATTGGGCGATTTGCTTTGCGGTAAATTCCATTTCGTGTGGACTTTGATGTATTTATTTTGCAAATATAAGAATTTATTTTTGAATAGCTTGCTCTTGGCGTGTTTATTTGTGTTTTTTTGAGTTTCATGCGGGCTTTTTCATGATTGGTGGACGGGCGGGCTCTCCCGAATGGGGTGGAAGTGGCACGGGGAGTGGCGTCCGGCGGTCGGGCGCCATGAGGCCGGAGCCCGCGCGTGGCGTTCGTGGAATGCAAGCGTGGCGTTCATGGAATGCAAGCGTGGTGTTCATGGAATGCAAGCGTGGTGTTCGTGGAATGCAAGTGTGCCGTTTTTGAAATGCAAGCGTGGTGTTCGTGGAATGCAAGTGTGCCGTTTTTGAAATAATTGGACAGGGTTCTTCGCCTTCGGCTCGGTTTCCCAAAAATGGCCAAATGACGGTTTGGCGGGAAAAGGAGGGGAAAGCGTGCAATGTGAAACGAAAACGAGGGCGATGGCTAACCGTTTTGTAAAGATGCGAGAAAAATAGGGGGTCGATTCGAAGAACGGCCTTCTTCGGTCCGAAGAACGGCCTTCTTTGCCTCGAAGAACGGCCTTCTTCGATGCCAAGAAGGCCGCTTACACATTGCAAGAAGGCCTTTCTTGGAATGTTGTTTCTTGGTTGCTGAAATCTATTAACAAAGCTGATGGATTCCACGGGGGCGCACGCCGCTTCCCGCGCCGCTCCCCGCCATGGGGAATCCTGTTCCCGCCTTGTCGTCTTCCTGTTCCCGCCTTGTCGTCTTCCCGTTTCCGGCGGGTCGTCATTCTATTTCCGGCGGGTCGTCCGGGCCAGCTCCACGGCCATTTGCTCCTGCAGCTCCCGGGCCTTTTGGGCGGCCGCCTGGGCAAAGTCGGCGTCGTGGCTCGCGTAGATGATGCCCCGGCTGCTGTTGACCAGCAGTCCGCAATCCTCGTTCATGCCATACCGGCACACCTCCTGCAGGCTTCCGCCCTGTGCTCCCACGCCGGGCACGAGCAGGAAGTGGCGCGGCGCCACCTTCCTCACGTCGGCGAAAAGGCTGCCTTGCGTGGCCCCCACCACATACATCATGTTGTCCTCGCCGCCCCAGGCCTGGCTTTGGAGCAGCACCCGCTCGAAGAGGCGGCGGCCGCCGGCATCCTCCGTAAACTGGAAGTCGTGGCTACCCTTGTTGCTCGTCAGGGCGAGCAGGATGACCCACTTGCCCTCGTATTGCAGGAAGGGCGTGACGCTGTCCTCGCCCATGTAGGGGGCCACGGTGAGCGCGTCCACGCCATAGGTCTCGAAGAAGGTGCGCGCGTACATGGCCGACGTGTTGCCGATGTCGCCCCGCTTGGCGTCGGCGATGATGAAGTGTTCGGGATAGAATTTCCTCAGATAGTCCACCGTCCGGGCGAAGGCCTCCAGGCCCTGCCGGCCCTCGCACTCATAGAAGGCCACGTTGGGCTTGTAGGCCACGCAGTAAGGGGCCGTGGCGTCGATGATGGCCTTGTTGAAGGCGAAGATGGGGTCGTCGCCGTCGAGCAGGGTGGGGGGAATCTTCCTCGTGTCGGTGTCCAGGCCGACGCAGAGGAAGGAGCTTTTCTTGAATATCTGGCTGATAAGTTGCTGTCTGTCCATGTGTTATGTTTGCTTTCTGATGTGTTATAGTTCTGATTCCTTCAGCTTCTCGGCGTTCTCGGCCACGGTGAGTGCGTCGATCATGGGCTGGATGTCGCCCCCGAGAAATCCTTGCAGGTCGTGTGTGGTGTAGCCGATGCGGTGGTCGGTCACCCGCCCTTGGGGGAAGTTGTACGTGCGGATTTTGGCCGAGCGGTCGCCCGTCGACACCAGCGAGCGGCGCCGGCTGGAGATGTCGTCCACGTACTTCTGGTGTTCGTGGTCGTAGATGTAGGTGTAGAGCCGGCTCA
>CAZVWX010000129.1:0-5534 GCA_964631105.1 uncultured Prevotella sp.
GGCCGTCACCCACGCGGGCACGGCCTTGCGCTGCATCACCTCCACATAGTGCAGTCCGTTGTTCGACACGTCGCACACCGTGACGCCATAGTCCTGCATGCTGCGCGTCTCGGCAATCTTGGAAATCTCGTCGAAGCGCATGCGCTTGCCGCCCTTGCCGTCGACGAAGCCCAGGAGCAGGTCGCTGTCGTCGCCGGCAATGGTGGCGAAGACGAGCTTCTGGCCGTTGTACCGCTTGAACGTCCGCCCCCTCTCGCGGCCCAGGAGCTCGCTCACGCTCGTCTTCACCACATGGCCGTCGGCATACACCAGCACGAGCCAGGCGTTGGCCTCGTCGTCGTGTACGGCCAGCTCCAGGCTGTAGTCCTCGGTCTGGTAGTCGTCGTCGCTGATGACCTTGTATTCGTCGTCGCCCATGAAGCAGATGTAGGCCACGGCGGGAATGTAGTCGGCCTCGTACTCGTGGATGGTGTTGTTGCGGAAGTGGCTCGTCGCCACCCGCTCCTGCACGGTGGGCGCGGCCGGCGCGGTGATGATGAACGACGATGGCGCCGAGCTCGAGATGGGCGTGGCCGGCTCCTCCTGCGCCGCGGCGGCCGGGCGGTGCTCCAGGGCCCATTGGCGCCGGTTGTCGAGGAACACCGGCTTGTAGTCGTCGTTCACCATCCGGCACGACTTGCCCATGCGCTCATAGTATTTGCCGTCCAGGCTGATGGGGTTGGGGCAGGGCTCTATCTCCACCACGAGCACTTTCGTCTTGTTGTCCTCGTCGTCCCACCGCGTGTGCACGTGGTGGTCGGCCTCCAGCGACAGGCGCAGGGCAATCTGGTTGTGCAGGTAGTCCTCGTAGCGGTCGGTGCTGCCCTTGAAGTAGGGGTACTTCAGGTCGGCGTCGAGGCCGGCCTCGTAGCCCTGGTCGTTCACGCCGAGGTAGAGCGTGCCGCCCTCGGCGTTGAGGAAGGCGCAAATCTCGGCCAGAATCTTCTGCGTCTGCTGCGGCATGTTGGCGCGTGTGCTGTTTTCGGGAATCACCAGCGAGGTCTTGAACTCGGTGGTGAAGTTCTCGTTGCCGTAGAATTTCTTGTCGGTGTCGTTGGTCTTCAGCTCCAGCAGCGAGCGTATCTTGTTGAGGATGCTGTCGGCCTGCTCGGCGAGGCCCGACTTCTTCACCAGGTTGTGCGACAGCACGAGCGAGGCCAGCTGCTGCAGCTTGCCGTCGGCCTGGTCCATGCTCAGGGTGTAGAGGTCCTTGTAGTGCGTGTCGTCGTCGAGCCACGACACCACCTGCATGCGCCTGAACTCAGCGTAGAGGGCGCTGTCCTCGGAGAAGGAGGTGGCCTCGACGCCCTGCAGGCGCTCCAGGCTCTCGGCCGTGAAGCGGTTGTTCACGGCGAAGTCGTTGAGCAGTTCGATGAGCTGCAGGCGCCTGGCGTAGTATTCCTCGCGGCCGGAGGCAATCATGTGGGCCACAAGGCGGCAGAAGGAGATGCCGTTGTAGGCCTTCATGTAGTCGCTCTCGGTGCTGGCGTAGGCCTCGATGATGTTCATGAGCTCGGCCACGTAGAGCGTGTCGATGGTCTCCATGTCGGCCTCGTCCTCCTGCTCCTCCACGTCGGTGTACACCTCCTCGTAGGCGTAGTTCCTCATCAGCGTGTGGAAGGCCTCCGAGACGCTGAACTTCACCTCGGGCAGGTCGCGCAGGTAGGTGGCGTTGATGTAGGGGCGCGGCCCCTCCTGCGGGCGGTACACCTCGATGACCTTGTTGGGCTGCAGCTGGCCCGTGTCGCCCTCCGGGTCGGTGTCGACCGACACCGACAGCCCCTCCATGGAGATGCCGGGCAGCCGCCGCGCCCCCTGCACGGCGTTGTTGAGCTGCACGGTCATGTGGCTGTTGTAGTTCAGGTGGTCCACGCGGTATTCCTCCATGAAGTCCTCCACGTATTCCTTCATGGTGAAGCTGTAGGTGCCGTCGTCGTTCACGCGGGTGATGGCCGGCAGCACCAGCGGGTAGCCGTTCATCTCGAAGTCGGCCACGGTGAGCCTGCCGGGGTAGTAGGCCACCACGTCGTTCTGGGCGTCGAGGGTGCCGCGGATGCCCTCCTTGCCCTCGTCGGTGACCTCGCATTCGAAGAGGAGCCCGTCGGAGAGTTTCCTCCTGACGATGATGCTCACCTCCTCGCCGTCGAGGAGCCGCTTCTTCTCGCCGTGCGCCTGGCCGTGCTTGCCGCTGAAGAACGACTTGTAGATGAAGTCCCAGAGCTGCTTGTAGTGGGTGATGGTGTTTGCGTTGTTGCCCCGGATGTCGGCGGCGGGCTTCTCGGCGAGGCGGATGACGAGGCCGTGCCAGAGGTTCAGGCGCGTGAACATGGGCGTGTAGACGTTGTCGCGCGTCACGCCGTTGGCCGAGAGGCTGATGCGTCCGTCCTTGACGAGCAGGCGGGCCTTGTCGGTGGCGTAGCCCACGGTGTTGCTTCCCGGGCCGAGCACGTCGGCCACCTGGTTGTTGATGATGTTGGCCGTCATCTCGGCGTCGTCGCCCCCGAGCGTGTAGACGGGTGCGGCGTCGGCTCCCTGGATGAGGGTGTAGAGGGCCTCTTCGAGCAGCCGCTGGGGCTGGTAGACGTTCATGCGCGAGCAGAGGCGGTAGAGCATGCTGCGCACCAGGGTGACGTCGAAGAGGGCGTTGGGGGCGTTGTCGGCCAGGCTCAGCTCCTGCGTCAGGGCGAGAATCATGGTGCGCACGTGCTCGTTGTCGGCGGCCAGCTGGTCGGGCTTGGCATAGAGCTGCTGCACGTAGTAGTCGATGAGCTTGATCCATAGCTCGCGGAACGGCTCCCGCTTCCACAGCGACGCGTCGTGGCGCCGCAGGATGTCGAGCATCTGGGGCATGTATTTCTCGCAGAGGGGGAACTGCATCTGGAAGATGCAGGTGAGGATGTAGAAGTTCTTGGTGGGGTGGTAGAGGTAGCAGCACGTGTCGAGGATGTGGAGCACGCGCTCGATGCGCTCCTCGGCCTCGCCCTGGCGGATGAGGCCGGCGGCGCGCCGGTAGTAGCCGGTCTGCTCGATCATCGTGGTGAAGCGCTGCTCGATGAGCCTGCGCTCGCTGGGCTTGCACTGGCCGAGCAGGGGCGACTCCTGCAGGGCGAAGAGCAGCTGCGTGCGCAGGTTGTCCAGGTCGTCCATCAGGTCGTCGTCCTCCTTGCCCGTCGTGGCCTTGGTCATGGAGTCGAGCCAGTTGTGGCACTCGGTGTCGAAGACGTCGGCCGAGATGTTGCTCGTCAGCAGGAGGCTGCGCAGCGACGGCGTGTTCCAGGGCATGTCGCCGATGCAGGAGGCCAGCTGGGCGTCGGTGATGGAGAAGCCTTTCTCGGAGAGCTGCCGCTTTTCCACCAGCTCCACCTTCATGCCGTAGGCGTTCATGTGCTCGATGCGGCACTTCAAGTGGGGCGTGAGTGCCGGGTTGGGAATCAGCTCGCGGGGAATTTTGGCCGTGAAGCCGTGGCTCTCCTCCACGATGTAATAGTTGCCGATGGCCCGCTGTATTCTGAACTCGGCCTCGTCGCCCTCGGTGTAAAACTCGCGTATGAGCGATTCCAGGTCTTGCCTCAGGTGGCGCCCGCCCTGCGGGGTCTCCTCGGCATAGCACTTCAGTGTCTGGGGCTGTTCCCTTTCGCGCTGGAAGGGTTGCTGGGGCACGCGGTAAAACCTGCCGTCGTATTCCACGACAAACTCATGCGAACTTTCATCAGTCCTGACTACCCTGGCCTCGATGGGTTGTAAATGCTTTTGTTTCATCATGATTTGAATGCTTGGTTAGAAATCCTTTATTATGGTTTGATTGTGCAAATTTACGGCTAAAGCGTTTCATTTTCGTGCTTGAATGTTATAAAGAATGTTAATCGTCCGCTGTTGGTGGATGAATATGGAAGTTCTGTTGACCCATCCGCTTGCGTCGGGGCGCGTTGGCCGGGTTCCGGGAGGGCGCATCCGGGCGCGGACGGGCCGCAGCACGGCGCGGCAGGGCGCGGGCTTTTCTTGTCCGAATCATGTTTTTTGTCCGTTTCTTATTTGCAATGTGCTCCTTTTTTTATAATTTTGCAAGCATCATGAACAAGCCAGAGCCGCCAGGCCGGCATGGCGGAACACGTGGACAGACAGATATGGAGCAGACAGACAAGGCGGAGAGCCGTGCGTACGGGGCGGACGGAAGCCCGGCAGGCCGTTGGCGCACGGCGCTGACCATGGCCGTGTTGTCGGCGCTCGTCGTGGTGTGCTTTGCCCTGAGCCTCTTTGTGGGCAGCGTCGACATTCCTTTGGACGATGTGGCCGCCATCCTCGCGGGCCATGGCGAGGCCGGCGGCACGTGGCGCTACATCGTTGTGGAGTCGCGGCTGCCCCAGGCCGTGGCGGCCCTGCTGTCGGGGGCTGCCCTGGCCGTGAGCGGACTGTTGCTGCAAACGGCCTTCGACAATCCGCTGGCCGGCCCCGACGTGTTCGGCATCAGCAGCGGGGCGGGGCTCGGCGTGGCCCTGGTCATGCTGGCCATGGGCGGAGGCGTCTCGGTGGGAGCCTTCTCGGTGTCGGGATTCCTGGCCGTGCTGGTGGCGGCGTTTGCCGGAGCCATGGCGGTCACGGCGATAGTCTTCGGCCTGTCGTCGGTGGTGCGCAGTCACGTGCTGCTGCTCATCGTCGGCCTGATGATAGGCTATCTGGCCAGTTCGGCCATCACCCTGCTCAACTATTTCGCCACCGAGGAGGGCGTGCGCAGCTACATGGTGTGGGGCATGGGCAACTTTGGCGGTGTGTCGAGGCCGCTGCTGCCCCTGTTCACGGGCGTGGTGCTTGTGGGGCTGCTGGCCTCGGCGGTGCTCGTGAAGCCCCTCAACGCGTTGCTGCTCGGCGCGGCCTATGCCGAGAGCCTGGGGGTGAATGTGCGCCGGGTGCGCAGCGTGCTGCTGCTGGCCACGGGCTTGCTCACGGCAGTTGTGACGGCCTTTTGCGGGCCGGTGGCCTTCATCGGGCTGGCCGTGCCCCACATGGCGCGCCTGCTGGTGCGCACGGCCAACCACGCGGTGCTGTTGCCGGCAACGATGCTGGCGGGGGCCGTGGTGGCCCTGGCGTGCAACCTGTGCTGCTCGCTGCCGGGAGCGTCGGGCGTGATACCACTGAACGCCTTGACTCCCCTGGTGGGCGCGCCGGTGATTATCTATGTGATTCTGAGGAGAAAATGAAAGGAGGAGACGCATGAAGATTTACACGAAGACTGGCGACGGGGGAACGACGTCGCTCCTCGGCGGCCGCCGGGTCGGCAAGGACGACTGCCGCATCGAGGCCAACGGGCAGATTGACGAGCTGAACGCCGCCCTCGGCGTGGTGAAGGCCACGCTCGGCGACGCCGCTGTGCGGGCTGAAATAGACCGCTTGCAGCGTGCCCTCATTGCCGTGATGGGCGTGGTGGCCGGCGGCGGGCTGGGGCCGGCGGCCGACTTGCCCGGCCTGACGGCGATGATGGAACAGGCCATCGACGACCG
>CAZVWX010000130.1:0-5530 GCA_964631105.1 uncultured Prevotella sp.
AGCAGCTGCCCTTCCTCACCGCCCAGCAAATCGAGGCCATCCAGGCGTACATCTACACGCACGGCCCGCTGAAGTCGATGGGCGAACTGGCCATGATTCCCGAGGTGGACTACTACCAGCGCCGGCTGCTGGAGTGCTTCGCCAAGGCCGACACCGTGCCACAGAAACGCTCCTTCCGCCTGGCCGACATCGTGAAGAACGGGCGGCATGAGCTGGCGGCCTACGGCAAGATTCCCTTCTATGAGAGGCGCGGCGACAAGTCGGGATACCTGGGCTACCGCTACCGCCACTGGCTGCGCTACGACTTCAGCTCCATGGGGCGCGTGCGGATGGGGCTCGTGGGGGCGCAGGATGCAGGCGAGCCGTTCTTCTCCGGGCGCAACGGATGGGGGTATGACTACTATTCGTTCTATTTCCAGTTGAAGAAGACTGGCCGGCTGAAGAACCTGGTGCTGGGCCGCTACCGCCTCCGCTTCGGCATGGGACTGGTGATGAACGCCGACCTGACCTTCGGAAAGATGGGGATGCTCGCCACGCTGGGACGCAACGTCAACAGCGTGCGCGTCCACTCGTCGCGCTCAGCCAGCTATCTGCAGGGCGCGGCGGCCACGGTGGAGCTGGCCAAGGGCCTGGACATGACGCTTTTTGCCTCGGCCCGGAAGATTGACGCCACGCTCTCCAAGGCGGGCGATTCCATCGTCACGATTGTGACGACGGGCTATCACCGCACGCGGCAGGAGATGGAAAAGAAGGACGACGCCACGCAGACGGCCCTGGGCGGCAACGTCAGGTATTTCAAGAACGGATTCCATGTGGGAGCCACGGCACTGTCGACGGCCTTCAGCAAGCCCCTGGCGCCCAACCGCCGCCAGCTGTTCCGCCGCTGGTATCCCGGCGGGAAACACTTCTGGAACGCGGGCGTCGACTATGGCTACACCAGCCGGAAGCTCAACCTGGGCGGCGAGACGGCCACGGGCGACAGCCATGCGCTGGCCACGGTGAACACGGCCAGCCTGCAGCTGGGCAGCCGCCTCACGCTCATGGCCTTGCAGCGCTTCTACAGCTACAAGTATCATGCGCTCTTCGGGAACAGCTTCGCCGAGGGAGGAAGCGTGCAAAACGAGAGCGGGGTGTATGTGGGGGCCACGTGGGTGCCCCAACGCACGCTCACGCTGATGGCCTATACCGACTATGCCCACTTTGCCTGGCCGAAGTACCAGGCCGATGCGGCCTCCAACGCGTGGGACAACCTGCTTTCGGTGGCGTGGCAGCCCGGACAGCTGAGCGTGCTCGCCCGATACCGTGTGAAGACGCGGGAGAAGAACAATGCCGGCAAGACCCGCCTGATACATGAAACGACACACCGCGGCAAGCTGGCCGTGGGCTACGACTTTGGAACATGGTCGGTACGCACCCAGGGCGACATGGCCTACAGCCGGTACAAGGCCGACAGCTTCGGCTGGATGGCCTCGCAGATGGTGTCGGTCAAGCTGAAATGGCTTCGCGGCGCCGCGTCGGGCGGATATTTCCACACCGACGACTATGCAAGCCGCATCTACGCCTACGAGCCGGGGCTGCGCTACAACTTCTATTTTCCCTCCTTCTATGGCGAGGGCATCCATTACATGGCACAGCTCTCGGCCAGCGTGGGCGCCGGACTCACGCTCTCGGCCAAGGTCGCCGTGACCGACTACCTCGACCGCGGCTACTCGGGAAGCGGCCTGGAACGCGTCGACCGCTCGTCGCGCACCGACCTGGAAGTGCAAGCCTTGTGGAAATTCTAGTGGCGGTGGCGACACCCAACTATCGGAGAGGCGATGCTCCATCAGCCGGAGGGCGACGCCCGACTGCCGGAGGAATGCCAGGAAAGGGGAACTGAGAATGCAAAAGGGGTGCGCCGGAAATCCCGACGCACCCCAGTCTTATCTTTCTTAGACCGGCTTTCCAGACCGCCCGCCCCATGCGGAACGGGCAAACCTGCACGCAGCCTTAGTCTGCCGCCAGCGAGAAGCGCTTGTAGTCGACCACCTTCAGCTCCTTGTCCTGAGCCTGCAGCCACTGCGAGACGCTCTTCTTGTCGCCGTCGCCGAACTGGAACTCCTGGTCCACGAGGCAGTTCTCCTTGTAGAACTTGTTCATGCGGCCCTTGGCGATGTTCTGAATCATCTGCTCGTTGAGCTTGCCGGCGGCCTCCTCCTTCGTCTTGGCGATGATGTCCTTAGCCTTGTCGGCCTCCTCCTGGGTGAGCCACTTCTTGGCCACGTTGGACTCAATGTGGTCGGGCGAGTCGACGAGGTTCGGGTTGATGCCGGCCTTCTTCAAGGCGTTCACCACCTGGCGCTCCACCTGCTCCTCCTTGGTCTTCTCCACAGCCACCGTCAGCTCCTCGTCCATCACCTTCTGGGGGACGGCGGCCTCGTCGAGGGCTACGGGCTTCATGGCAGCCACCTGCATGGCCACCTTGTGGCCGGCGTCCTCGTTGTCCTTGTTCAGTTGCACCATCGTGGCGAGGGTGTGCTTGTTCATGTGGTCGTAGACGGACACGTTGTCGCCCTCGATGAAGTTGTAGCCATCGAGCTCCATCTTCTCTCCGGTGACACCCGAGCGGTGCTTCACGGCCGTCTCGGCGTCGTCGCCGTTCGACAGTTTCAGCGCCTTCACCTCGTCGAGGCTCTTGCAGCGGGCGTCGATGGCGGCGTCGAGGATTTCCTGCACCATGGCAATGAAGTCCTTGCCCGCGGCCACGAAGTCGGTCTCGCACTTCACGGCCACCATGGCGGCGAATCCGTCCACTTTCTTCACCAGCACGCAACCGTTGGACGTCTCACGGTCGGAGCGCTTTGCAGCGATGGCAAGGCCGCGCTCGCGCACGAGCTCGATGGCCTTGTTGATATCACCATCAGCCTCGGTCAGGGCCTTCTTGCAATCGGCAAGTCCGGCGCCCGTCATCTTGCGAAGCTTCTGGATGTCAGCTATTGTTACAGCCATTTCTTATCTGAAATAATAATGATTGGGGTTAAACAATTGATGAATTGACTTATTCAGCCTTGGCCTCCTCGGCGGGAGCAGCCTCGGTTGCGGGTGCCTCCTCGGCAGGAGCAGTCTCGGTTGCGGGTGCCTCCTCGGTTGCAGGAGCAGCCTCGGCGGGAGCCTCCACGACGGGAGCCTCCACGACGGGAGCGGGCTCAGCCTTCGGCTCCACCACCTTGCGTGCGGCGCCACGGCGGCGGCCCTCGGCAGCCTCTTCCTTCTGCTCGGCGGCAGCCTTCTCGTCAGCCTTCTCGGCCTTGCGCTCCTCCAAGCCTTCGGCAATGGCGCCGCAGACAGCCGTGAGGATGACCTCGATGGAGTCCTTGGCATCGTCGTTGGCCGGGATGACGTAGTCCACGTGGTGCGGGTCGGAGTTGGTGTCGACGATGGCGAACACGGGGATGCCCAGGCGGTTGGCCTCCTTCACGGCAATGTGCTCCTTCATGACGTCGACGACGAACAGTGCGCTCGGCAGGCGCGAGAGGTCGGCGATGGAGCCGAGGTTCTTCTCCAGCTTGGTGCGCTGGCGGCTGATTTGCAGCAGCTCGCGCTTCGAGAGGTTGGCATAGGTGCCGTCGTTCATCAGCTTGTCGATGTTGGCCATCTTCTTCACGGCCTTGCGGATGGTGGGGAAGTTGGTGAGCGTGCCGCCGGCCCAGCGCTCCGTGACATACGGCATGTTGACGGCCGCGGCCTTCTCGGCGACGATTTCCTTGGCCTGCTTCTTGGTCCCGACGAAGAGAATCTTCTTGCCCGACTTGGCGATGCCCTTCAAGGCCTCGGCGGCCTCGTCAATCTTGGCGACCGTCTTGTTCAGGTCGATGATATGGATGCCGTTGCGCTCCATGAAGATGTAGGGCGCCATGGCGGGGTTCCACTTGCGCTTCAGGTGGCCGAAATGGCAGCCGGCCTGGAGCAGTTGGTCAAAATTTGTTCTTGACATGTTCTGTTTTCTTAAAGTTGTTTACTTTCCTTTTAATTCTATCTGTTGCCTAGAATCAGCCAAAAGGTAATTCTCTTTCCTCCCCCTGGCATGGCGGAGGCGGGCGAAGTCCTTTTGGTTTAGATGCTAAACGGGGCGGTGGGAGCCACGCCGCTGAGGCCTTCAGGCCGCCACGCTGCCGGCTCCCCGGGGCCCATGGTTAACGCTTGCTGAACTGGAAGTGGCGGCGAGCCTTGGGCTGGCCCGGCTTCTTGCGCTCCACGGCACGGCTGTCGCGGGTGAGGAATCCGGCGTCCTTCAGCGCCTTCTTGTCCTCGGCATTGATTTTCACCAGTGCGCGGGCGATGGCCAGGCGCAGGGCCTGGCTCTGGCCGGTGAAGCCACCGCCGTCGAGGTTGGCCTTGATGTCGTATTTGCCTTCAGCCTCAAGCAGCTGCAGCGGCTGCTTCACCACGTAGCGCAGGATGGCCGAGGGGAAATAGGTTTCGATGTCTTTCTTATTGATCGTGATCTTGCCGGTGCCCTCAGAGAGGTAAACGCGAGCCACAGAGCTCTTGCGGCGACCGATTGCATTGATAACTTCCATCTTTCGTTGGGATTATTTGTACTGGTTAATGTCAATTGCCTTGGGCTTCTGAGCGGCCTTGTCGTGCTCGGGGCCCTCGAATACGAACAGATTGTCCATCAGCTTGCGCCCCAGGGGACCCTTGGGGAGCATGCCCTTGACGGCGTGGCGGACAATCTTGTCGATGCCGTTCTTGCGCTTGCGCAGCTCCTCGGGCGTGTTGAAGCGCTGTCCGCCGGGATAACCAGTATAGCGGGTGTAAACCTTGTCCGTCTCCTTCTTGCCGGTGAAGACCACCTTGGAGGCGTTGATGATGATGACATTGTCGCCGCAGTCCACGTGCGGGGTGAAGCTGGGCTTGTACTTTCCGCGGAGCAGCTTTGCCACTTTCGAGCAGAGGCGGCCTACGACCTGGTCGGTGGCGTCGACGACAACCCACTCTTTCTTCGCTGTCTCCTTGTTGACGGAAATCGTCTTGTAACTTAAAGTGTCCATTTTACTTTTTAAAAACTTTTTTGTAAATAACTGATAGAATAGCAGATACCTCGCGGCGCCTCCAGTCTAAAAGAGACCATCCACAGCATTCTCCCTGCTGCCCCGGCGATTCACTAACCGTGCCGTCCGGCCAAAGGCGGCACTATTAACACGCACGGGGCTGCGGCGGCTCTAAGTCGTTCCGCCACAATTCGCGTGCAAAGGTACGCAGAATTTTTCTCTTGCCAAGGCCACGGGCGGCCGCTACTTTCATTTTTATGAATTATTAACGGTTCGTCCCCGCTCGCGCGGCGGCCGCGGGCGGAATGCATCCCGCCGCCGCCCTCCTTCCACTGCACCGCCACGGCAGGGGCCGTGCCTCGTGCCCGCCTGCCGTGGACACGTGCCGTCCATCGTGGTCACCCGTCCGCCATGGTATTGCCGCCCGTGGTCACCCACCCCGGCGGGGCTGTGCCCCCACGGCAGGCGACTGGCCTTGCTTTCCATCATGAGCAGCC
>CAZVWX010000131.1:0-5515 GCA_964631105.1 uncultured Prevotella sp.
CTTTAGGGCGGAGATGCAGCGGTCGATGGGCTCGCACTGCATCACCATGCCGGCGGAGCCGCCATAGGGATAGTCGTCCACGCGCCTCCATTTGTCGAGCGTGTAGTCGCGCAAGTTGTGCAAGTGGATTTCCACCAGTCCTTTCTTCTGGGCCCGCGCCAGGATTGACTCGTTGACGAATCCGGCAAGCATTTCGGGCAAAACGGTGATGATGTCGATTCTCATGGGTGCAAATTTACGCTTTTTATATGAGAAAAGCGGCTTTTTCCCGTGGGAAAATCCGCCGTTGTGGGCGAAAGCTTTGCCATCTGCTTTTTTTTCGTTACTTTTGCCGTGGATTTTTCAAAATACCATTTGCCATGCGACGTTTTTTGCCCTTGTTCCTTTTCGGAGCACTCTCATTGGCGGTTCCGGCCCAGAACCTGCAATTGCATTACGACCTCGGGAAGTCGCTCTATGGCGACCTCTCGCCGCGTCAGGACGTGACCACGACCATCGAGATGTACAAGCCCGACAAGTGGGGGAGCACTTACTTCTTTGACGACATCGACTACAAGAGCGACGGCGTGATGGGATCCTACTGGGAGGTGTCGCGCGAGTTCACCCTCACGGCCAACAGGCAGTGGGCCGCCCACGTGGAATACAACGGGGGAGTGACGTCGGGCGAGACCCCCGACCAGTATTATGCCAACCGGTTCCAGCACGCCTTGCTCGCCGGAGGGGCGTGGAACTGGCACGACGCCGCCTTCCGCCGCACCTTCTCCCTGCAGGTCCTGTACAAGTATTATTTCGCCAGCCGCCACCTGGGAGCCCATGCCTTCAGCGGCTTCCAGCTCACGGAGGTGTGGGGAGTCACCTTCGGGCACGGGCTGTGCACGTTCAGCGGCTTTTGCGATGTGTGGTATCACCCCGATGTCAACGGGCGGCTCATCCTGCTCTCCGAGCCCCAGTTCTGGTTCAACTTCAACTCCTTCAAGGGCTGGGAGGACATCCATCTGAGCCTGGGCACGGAGTGCGAGGTGAGCAACAACTTTGTGTACAACGAGCGTGGGCGCAACAACAAGTTCTTCGCCATACCCACCCTTGCCGCCAAGTGGACCTTCTAGCGCGGGTCATTCGAACCTTCTGGCGGGGAGCGTCCGAACCTTCTGACGGGTTCATCCGAACCGTTCCACGAACTCGTCTTCCGAGATGATGGGCGTGCCCAGCTGGTGTGCCTTCTGGTTCTTGCCGCTTGCCGACTCCACGTCGTTGTTGATCAGGAAGCTGGTCTTCGTGGTGACGCTCCCCGTCACTTTTCCGCCCTGGCTTTCTATGTAGGCTTTCAGCTCGTTGCGGTTCTTGTAGTGGTGCACGTCGCCCGTGACCACGAAGGTGAGCCCCTGGCACTTGTTCCCCTTGGGCCCGATGGCGGGCTGCTCCACCTCCACCTCCTTGAGCAGGTTGCCGACGATGCGTCGGTTGTCTTCGTCGGCGAAGAACCTCACCACCGAGGCGCTTTTCTCCGGTCCGATGCCTGCGATTTGGGCGAACACCCCCTCGTCGGCCCCCTGGCTGAAGAGTCCGGGCTCTATGGGCCGTCCCTGGGCGTTGCGCCGGCCCGTGGCGACCTCGATGAGCGTCTCCAGCGGATACACCCCGAGGAGGCGTGCCGACACGTCTTGCCCCACGAGGGGGATGCACAGCGCGTAGAGCAGGCGGCGCGCCTCGACGTGCCTGCTGCGTTCGATGCTCCTCATCATGTTGGCGGTGCTTTTCTGTCCGAAGCCGTCGAGCGAGGCCAGCTGCCGGGCATGTTCGCGCAGATGGTAGATGTCGGCATACTCCGTCACCCACCCGAGGTTCACCAGCTTGGCCAGGGTTTGTTCCGATATACCGTCGATGTTCATGCCCTCTTTCGAGACGAAGCGGGCGAATTTCTTCAGTTGCTTGGCCGGGCATCGCGTGTTGGTGCAGTGCAGGGTGCGCGTTCCGCTGGCCTCCGACACCACAATCCGTGTCGGTGCCCCGCACACCGGGCATGCCTTGGGAATGTCGAGGTTCCCCACCTTGCGCCTCACCCTGATTACCTTTGGAATGATTTTGTTTGCCTTGATGACGCTCAGCTCCGTGCCCGGGCCGCCGACGCCGAGCCGCTCGCACTCCGAGATGTTGCAGAGCGAGGCCCGCTTCACCGTAGTCCCCTCCAGCTCCACGGGTTTGAACACGGCCACGGGGCTGATGGTCGACGCGGCGCAGCTCCACTCCACGTGGTCCAGCTGGGTGTCGGCGCTCTCGTCCTGCCACTTGAAGGCCAGTCCCGCGCGTGTGGCGTGGTGCCCCGTCACCGACCCCGTGAGCGAGTACAGGTAGTCGTCGTAGGCCACTACAAGTCCGTCGACGGGGTAGGGGTTTTCCTTGTTGGTCACGCGGTGCGTCCATCGCGCGATGGCGTCGTCCACCGCCTGCAATGTCGGCTGGCTGATGCGTTCGCGTTCCACGGCCTTCATGCCGTTGCGTTCCACGAAGTCCATGCGCTCGCCCCAGGAGTCGAGTTCCTCGTTGGCGTGTACCAGGGTGAAGGGAATCCACCTCAGGTGCCGCTCCCTCACCTCGTCGATGTCCTTCAGCGTGAGCGAGCCGCTGGCCAGGTTGCGCGGGTTGGCGTAGTCGTTGCCTCGCTCCAGGAGGAACCGTTCGAAGTCGGCATAGGCTATGACGCACTCCCCTCTCACCACGACGTGCCCCTGCGAGGGAATCGTCGGCGGGATGCCCGCTATGGCCGGAGCCAGGCGGGTGATGTTGGTGCCGGTGTGGCCGTCGCCCCGGGTCACCACCTTGGTGAGCCTTCCGTGGTCGAAGGTGACCACGAGTGTGAGTCCGTCGAGTTTCCAGCTGAGCCAGATGGCTTTCCCCTCGGCCCATTTCACGATGTCCGCGGCACGCTTCGTCTTGGCCAGCGAGAGGGCCGGGTACTCGTGGGCCTCCTTCTCGCCGCCGGTGTTGTCGGCCGAGACGTGGTGGGTGGGCGAGCCGTCGAGCACCATCCCCGTTTCCGCCTCCAGTTGCCTCAGCTGGTCGAACATGGCGTCCCACTCATAGTCGGTCATCAACTCGCCCCGCCCGTTGTAATAGGCGTCGGCAGCCTCGTTCAGTTTGGCGATGAGTTGCCTCATCCGCGACACGTTATCTTCCTTTTCCATAAAAATAATCAGCTTATGAGTGCAAAGATACTAAACTTTTTTATTATCTTTGTGGCATGGAAAAGAAATTTGTCATTGGCATCGATGTCGGCATCAGCACGACCAAGATTGTAGGCATCGACAGCCGCGAGCGCGTTGTCTCGCCCGTGCGCATCAAGGCCACCGACCCCGTGACCTCCCTGTATGGGGCTTTCGGCAAGTATCTGCACGACAACCGCATCAGCCTCTCCGATGTGGAGCATGTGATGATTACCGGCGTGGGCTCGGCTTATGTCGACGAGGACATCTACGGCCTTCCCACCTCGAAGAGCGAGGAGTTCATTGCCGACGGGCTCGGCGCGCGCTATGAGTCGAAGCTCGACCGCATGATTGTGGTCTCCATGGGCACGGGCACGTCGCTCGTGCAGTGCGAGGGCGACGACATCCACCACATTGGCGGCATCGGCGTAGGTGGCGGCACGCTTGCCGGACTGAGCCGCATCATGCTCAAGACCGACGACGTGCGGCAGATTACGGCCCTGGCCCGGGAGGGCGACATCTCCAAGATCAACCTGCTCATCGGCGACATCAGCGCCCATCCCTTGCCCGGCCTCCCCATGACCGCCACGGCCAGCCTCTTCAGCAACGCCAAGGCCAACGCCTCGCGTGAGGACATCGCCATCGGACTCATCTATCTCGTCCTGCAGAGCATTGGCTCGGGAAGCATCCTCAGCTCGCTCGGGAGTGGCATCAAGGACTTCGTGATGATAGGCAACCTCACCCTCCTGCCCCAGTGCAGGGAGGTCTATCCCGCCATGGAAAAGCTCTATGGCGTCCACTTCATCATTCCCAAGCACAGTGAATATTGCACCGCCATCGGTGCGGCCTTGGATTATAAAAGGAAAGGAGACAAGCTATGACTCAGGAAGAAAGAAACCGTCTCGTGGAAGAGAACCAAGGATTTGTGGTGAGCATGGCCAGACGCTTTGCCGGGCGCGGCCTTGAGCTCGCCGACCTCGTGAGCGAGGGCAACCTGGCTTTGTTTGAGGCCGCCGGCAAGTTCGACCCCTCGCGTGGCGTGCGCCTTGCGAGCTATGCGGCCCCCATCGTGCGCCGGGCCATGGAGAAGGCCGTGAGGGCGCAGGCCGGGCTCCGCCG
The DNA here is from genome assembly GCA_964631105.1 of uncultured Prevotella sp. Lineage (GTDB taxonomy): Bacteria > Bacteroidota > Bacteroidia > Bacteroidales > Bacteroidaceae > Prevotella. Next base: position 4,320 of record CAZVWX010000131.1, read on the forward strand.
CGTGCCCCTTGGTGCGGGCGGTCAGCGTGCCGGCGGCATTTCCGTCGTGCGCAGCATCGACGCCCCGCTCAGCGCGGGCAACAATCACAGCCTGCTCGACGTGCTGCCCGACAAGGACTCGCCCGACCCCGCCGAAGAGGAGGGGCTGGCCAGCATGAAGCGGGAGCTGGCCCGCTCGCTCTCGGCGCTCGACGACCGCGAGCGCCAGGTGGTGGCGGCCCTCTACGGGCTCGGCACCGACCACAAGTCGTTGGCCGACATCGCCGCCGACATGGGCATCAAGCGCGAGCGCGCGCGCCAGATTCGCGACAAGGCCCTTCGGAAAATCGCCCGCTCCACCGACAACAAGCACTTGCGCGCCTATCTCCGCAACTGACTGTCAAAAAAACGAGAATGCAAATATCGTTTCATCATGAAAATAACACAAGAAAACTTTGAATCCGCCTATGTCGACACCATAGAGCGGCAGCAAATCGATCATTTCGTCTGCAAGGAAATGGACCGGCAGATTCATCGTTACATCAAGGGAATGTCGGGCAGCAAGAAGATGATGGACTACTTCATCGACCACCTCTCGCGCCTCTCCGACGCCGACAAGGCAGTGGCCATAGCCCGCTATATAGACTTGAACCGCCGCGTGCTCGACGGGCTCGACTTCAAGATGGTGCTGGTGCGCGCCGTGGCCAACTATTGCGACACCTACCAGTATTTCCTCCAGATGGTGAACAACAGCCGGAAGATGATCTACTACTACCAGCGCATCAAGCGGATGTACGTGCAGTATCACGAGGTGTTCGACGAGAACGGCAAGTTCGGCATCAAGGACTTCCAGGGCAACGTCATCCTCAGCGCCAGCTACGACTTCCTGCGCACGCCCTATGTCTATGTCGACGACATGCGGCAGATGCCCGTCATTGCCCAGAAGGGCGGCAAGATGGGCCTCGTGCTCCTCGACGGCCACGACACGTGTGTGGCCGACTTCGTCTACGACGACATCCAGTTGCGCGACGATCCGCCTTTCTTCGAGGCGCGGCAGGGCGACAAGGTCGTCCTTCTCAGCGTCTGACCGCCCCACGCCACAACGCCAGGGCGCGGTGTCCGTAGGGGAGTTCCCCGCCAGGGCGCCGCGCCTTGTCAGATTGCCGGCAGGACGATTGGGTCCGCCTTGCCTATCCCAGATACTTCATCAGAATCTT
>CAZVWX010000132.1:0-5510 GCA_964631105.1 uncultured Prevotella sp.
GACCCACGACGGACAGGGCCACATGCTGAACACCAACGCCGACACCATCGCCTCGGAAACGGCCAAGGCCCTGGCCCGTGACAACGACGTGACGCTCGTCTACTCGTTCGAGAAGCGCGGCGTGCTCAGCCGTGCCGACGACGATGCGAGCGTGATTCCCGTCATCACGCGCCCCGACTTCGACCGTCTCGTGGCCTCGGGTGTCGTGGCGGGGGGCATGATTCCCAAGTTGCAAAACGCCCTGGCCGCTGTCGACGCCGGCGTGGGCAGCGTCGTCATCACCCTGGCGTCGGCCATCGGCACCGGCCAGGGCACCGTCATCCGCAAGGCGGAGGGCTGAGCGGCACGCACCGCCGGCCCCCGCCCGCCTTACCAGCCGCTCACCGCAGCCGCCTGGAGCCCCTCCGAGCTCACCTCGACGCGCGGGGCTCCCTTGCCCTGCCGCACCACAATCAGCGCCCGGCCCTTCCAGGCGTGGTGCGCCGCGTCGTAGTAAGGGTCGGTGTCGCCGATGTCGGCATTGCCAAAGGCCTGCAGCGAGGCCCCGCCGCCCACCGTCACGCGCAAGAGGTTGTCGGCCTGGGGGCACAGGTTCCCATCCTTGTCCACGATTCTCACCTGATAGAAGCCCACGTCGCCCGGCGTGCGGACACCCGCCTCGCGCTCCACCACGATGCGGGCCGGAGCCCCCGCCGTGACGAGCGTGGCCGAGGCGCCGCCGGCCTCAGCCCGAAGCGTTCCCGGGCGGTAGGGCAGGCGGAACACCGCCTTCCACTCCGTGGAGTCGCCCACGGCCTTCTCGCCCACCGGCTCGCCGTTGAGCAGGAGCCTCACGACGGGCTCCCGCGTATAGACCACCACGTCGATGTCGCGGCCCTCCCAGCCCGGCCAGTTCCAGCACTCCCACGTCGGCCACACGGCCCAGAGCCCCGTACTGATTTTCCCCTTGTAGCCGTCAGGCTCGCGCACGGCCATATAGACGCGCTCGCCGCCACCGCCATTCCAGAGCATGCTGCGGTAGTGGCTCACCGGCTTGCGCCATCCCGTGAGGTCGACGTCGCCGCAATAGGCCGCATGGGCCGGCCAGAGCGCCCGCTGGTAGTGCTCGCCCGGCGTGTCGCCGGCATACCACCAGCGGCCGATGCCGCTCTCGCCGAGATAGTCGAGCCCCGTCCAGACGAAGTCGCCGAAGATGTAGGGATGCTCCTGCGTGCGCTTCCAGTTGGCGAAGGCGTCGCGCGGATAGCTCTCCGTCTGCCACATCATGCGGTTGGGCACGCGCCGGTGGTCGCCCTCGGCCTTGCGCATCATGTAGTTGTAGCCCACGATGTCCTGCTGTGCGGCCAGCGGGTCGTAGATTTCCCAGTCGGCGTCCCATGCGGCGAGCGCCGATGTCACGGGCCGCGTGTCGTCAATCCGGCGCACGTCGTCGCGCAGCCGCCGCGCCGTGGCCACCGCGCCGGGGCTTTTGCGCTCGATGATTTCGTTGCCCACGCTCCAGCACACCACCGAGGGATGGTTGCGGTCGCGGCGCACCAGGGCCTCCACGTCGCGGTCGGCCCACTCGTCGAAGAGCGTGTGGTAGTCGTAGCGGTTCTTGGCCTCGCGCCAGCCGTCGAAGGCCTCGTCGATGACCAGTATCCCCAGCGAGTCGCAAGCGTCAAGGAACCGCTCCGAAGGCGCATTGTGCGACGTGCGGACGGCGTTGAAGCCGGCCTCCTTCATCAGCCTCACCTTGCGCACCTCGGCCCCGTCGAAGGCCGCCGCGCCGAGGATGCCATTGTCGTGGTGGAGGCACGCGCCGTTCAGCTTCACCCCGCGCCCGTTGAGCAGGAATCCCGCTTCGGGCGAATAGGCAATCGTGCGCAGTCCGAAGCGGCACACGTCGGCATCAATGACCTTGCCCCCGCGCCGCAGAGCCACGCGGGCCGTGTAGAGCGTGGGCGAGTCGGGCGACCAGGGCTTGGGCTCGCCGCCCCAGGCGGCTCCCTCGATGCGCAAGGTCACCGTGGTGCGCCCGCCCGGAGCCAGCGTCACCTGCTGCTCCACCGGAGCCCCCACCGTGACCGCCACCGAGCCCCGGAAGGGCTTCGGGCTCTCGTTGACCACCTCGACGCTCACGACGGCCGTGCGCAGGTCGGGCGTGGTGACGCGCGTCCCCCAGTTGGCCAGGTGGACCAGTGGTCGGCTCACGAGCCACACGTGGCGATAGATGCCCGACCCGCTATACCACCGGCAGTTCTTCTGCATGGAGTTGTCCACGCTCACGCTGACGGTGTTGTCGCCCCTCCGCACCGCGCCGGTGATGTCGCAGAAGAACGACGAGTAGCCATAGGGATGGCCGCCGACGGGCTTTCCGTTCACGCTGACCGCGGAATTCATGTAGACACCCTCGAAGTAGAGCCAGTGCTTGCCCGCCGTGCGGCTCAGGCGGAACGTCTTCTGGTAATAGCCCTTGCCGGTGGGGAGGTAGCCTCCGTCGTTGCCGGCCGGGGCGTCGCGGCGGAAGGGCAGCATGACGCTCCAGTCGTGGGGCAGGTCGACGCGCTGCCAGCCGGGACGGGCGGGAAGCTCACCCGTGGCCTCGTCGCCCAGGGCGAACCGCCAGTCGGAGTCGAAGTTGGACTTGTTGCCGTCGTGCGCCGCGACAGCCAGGGGGGCTGCGGCAAGCAGCAGACCCATGAGCAATGATTTCATAACAGACCAGGTTTTTGTCACAAAGATAATGCAAACAGAGGACAACACAAAGCAAAAACCCGGAAAAGTGGGGACTCTCCATGGAAAAAGCGGAGGAGGAAGGGCGGAGAACAGCTTTTTTTTCTTACTTTTGCACCAGCACCGCAATCCTTTGCACCAGCACCGCAATCCCTTGCACCCATACCACACCCACCACCAACAACCAACGATGACGACCGAGGAATTTATCAGCACCCACTTGACCGACGACCCACGGCGGCTCGCCCTCCGGCGCGACCGCTTCCCGGGGGTGGACTTCGCCTTCGCGCTCGACCAAATAGCGGGATGGCAACGCGCCCGCACCAAGCTGCCGCAATGGGCGGCGACGCGGGGCGTGGTGTTTCCGCCCCACCTGGCCCTGGAGCAATGCTCCAGCGAGGCCACGGCCCGCTACAAGGCAGCCGTGGTGGAGCGTCTCGGAGGCCTCGGATGCCTTGGCGCCGGCGCGGGCGAGCGCACCCTCGTCGACCTGACGGGGGGCTACGGTGTCGACTTCGCCTACCTGGCCCCGGCCTTCGGGCGGGCCGTCTACGTGGAACGGCAGGAGCTGCTGTGCCGCATCGCCCGCCACAACATGGGCCTGCTGGGGCTCGGGCGGGCGGAGATACGCCATGCCGACGCCGCCGGGGCGCTCCACGCCATGCCCCGGCTGGGCGGGGGCGGCGGCGCGACGCTCGTCTTCCTGGACCCGGCGCGGCGCGACGCCCACGGCGGACGCGTCTACGGACTGGCCGACTGCTCGCCCGACGTGTGCGCCATGCGCGACGAGCTGCGCGACAAGGCCGACGTGGTGATGCTGAAGCTGTCGCCCATGCTCGACGTGGACGCGGCGGTGCGGCAGCTCGGCGACGTGGCCGAGGTGCACGTGGTGAGCGTGGACAACGAGTGCAAGGAGCTGCTCGTGGTGATGAGGCGCGGGGCCGAAGCGCCACGCACGTGCTGCGCCGACATCCACGGGGGCCGCGTAGAGGCCTTCAGCTTCACGCAGCGGGGCGGCGGGGCCCCGCTGGCCGCGGGCGTGGCGGCTGGCGACTACCTGTATGAGCCGAACGCGAGCATCATGAAGGCGGGGTGCTTCGGCGAGGTGGGGCGGCAGACGGGGCTGGAACAGCTCGACGCCAACTCGCACCTGTTCGTGGGGCGCGAGTGGAGGCCCGACTTCCCGGGAAGGAAGTTCAGCATCAGGGCCGTGACCTCGCTGAACAAGCACGAGCTCAGGCGGGCCTTGGGCGGACTCACGCGGGCCAACATCAGCGTGAGGAACTTCCCCATGGACGTGGCCGCCCTGCGCCGGAGGCTGAAGCTGAGGGAGGGCGGCGACACCTACCTCTTCGCCACAACCTGCCAGGGGCGCCACCTGCTGCTCGTGACCACACGGCCCGACGCCGCGGAAAGCCAGCCGGAGGGCTGGGAATGCCGCGCAAGTGCGCCGGAACACAATTTCTGAAACCCTACCAAAGCCTGGTAACCACGTTACCAAGGCTTGGTAATCACATTACCAAGGCCTGGTAATCACATTACCAAGGCCTGGTAATCACATTACCAAGGCCTGGTAACGGACGGTGACGCTGCTTCACCAAAATCACAAACACACTTAATCCAAATCATAAACGTCACGATAGTGGTCAAAAACAAGGTTCTCGGTGTAACCGAAGCTGCGGAAGATGTCGATAATCCATTGCTGCTGCTCGAGTGTCAACAGTCGCTCGCCGTGCTGGTAGCGGTAATAGGTGCCATTCCCCCCAAGGTAAGCCTTTACCTTCGCGCGCAAGGCTTTGTCATCTCTGCGCTTCACCTCCTTGAAAATCGTGTCGAAACCATAAGCGGCATGTATCTTGCGGATGGGCTTGAAATAATCGCAAGCGTCCCCGCTGAGGGCTGTGGGGAACACCGCATAGCCCCGCTTCTTGTCGTCGGGAATATATTGGGCCGAGAAGTGCCTCATGCACTCCTCCGCCTTCGGGCATCCGTCGAGGAAGCAGAAAACCCACGACGGGGGGAGCAGGTCGTAAGAAAAGTCAGAATATTGTTCCATAGGATTACAAAAACAACTAACAAGAATCACTTGTCTTCCTCATACTTCCACTCCGTCACCGTGCGCTCCTTGGTGGAGAAGTTGACGCCGACCTTGAACACCTTCCTGCCGTCGTGCTTCCACGGCAGGGCATAGTGCTTGTCGTCAATCTGCGCCAGGGCCTCGCCGGCGGTCTTGTCAAGCTTCAGCTCCATGACGAAGATGGCCGCCGGGGTCTGCACGAGGATGTCGACACGCCCGCCCGCCGTGCGCGCCTCGGCGCGGATGGTGAAGTTGAGCACCTCGAAGATGGTGTAAAGTATGGCCTGGAAGTCTTTCTCGCTTTGCTCGTGGACATCGTAGGGGAAACCGGCGAGAAACACCCGCAGGGCTTCCATTGCCGCGTCGATGTCGCCGGAGTACAAAGCCTTGCGGAAGCGCACCCCGAACGCCGTGCGCTGGCGCCCGTATGCAGGAGCAAGGTAGTTGAGCGTGAAGGTGTTGAAGCCCTCCCTCACCTCGTCGTTGGGGAAGGCAAGGGTGTAAACGCCGTACTCGTAACCTTTTATCGTGATATATCCGCTCTGGTAGAGCACGGGTATCGGGTCGGTGACCTTTTCCGTAGGCGCGTCGAACTGTTCTCTGGTGGCCTCGACATCCTCAAGGTCGGGCACAAGGATGTCGTTTTTCCGCATCAGCTCCAGGAGGAACGTCGGCGTGCCGGTGGAGAACCAGTAGTTGTCGAATGATTTGGCCCGCA
>CAZVWX010000133.1:0-5484 GCA_964631105.1 uncultured Prevotella sp.
GTTCAAGTTCACCAAGGACGCCGAGATGGAGATAGACAACGACCAGGACTACGGCACGCTGGAGCGCATCAGCCAGGGCGTAGACAGCCGGAAGCGCGGCGAGGCCGTGCGCGTGCTCTACGACAAGGAGATGCCGCGCGAGATGCAGCGGCAGATTCTGGAGCGCCTCGACATCGACGAGCTGGACACGCGCCTTGCCGGCGGGCGATACCAGAACCACAAGGACCTGATGTCGTTTCCCGACTGCGGCCACACCGAGCTGAAATACCCCCGGTGGCCGCACGCCATGAAGCCCGAGTTCGTCTCGGCGGAGAGCATCCTCGACGCCATCCGCCGCAAGGACCGCTTCATCCACGTGCCCTACCACTCGTTCGACGCCTACATCCGCGTGTTGCAGGAGGCAGCGCTCAAGCCCGAGGTGAAAGCCATCAAGACCACCCTCTACCGCCTTGCCAAGGACTCGAAGGTGGTGAAGGCGCTCATCAGCGCGGCGCGCAACGGCAAGCAGGTGACGGCCGTGGTGGAGCTCCTGGCCCGGTTCGACGAGGAAAGCAACATCAAGTGGAGCCGCCGCATGCAGGACGAGGGCGTGAACGTGGTCTACGGCGTGGAGGGGCTGAAGGTGCACTCCAAGCTGCTCTACATCGAGTCGGGGCGGGGCAGCCTGGCCTGCATCGGCACGGGCAACTTCCACGAGGGCAACGCCAAGGTGTACACCGACTACATCATGATGACGGCCAGGGCGGGAATCGTCAAGGAGGTGTCGCGGGTGTTCGACTTCATCGAGCATCCCTACTTGCATCCACAGTTCCGCGAGCTCATGGTGTCGCCAAACTCCATGAAGAGCCGCATCCTCCGCCTCCTCGACGCCGAGGCCCGCAACGCCCGAGCCGGCAAGGAGGCGTGGGTGAAGATGAAAATCAACCACATCACCGACAAGGACGTGGTCGGCAAGCTCTATGCCGCCTCGCAGGCCGGCGTGCGCATCGACATCCTCGTGCGCGGCAACTGCTCGCTCGTCACCGGGGTGAAGGGCGTGAGCGAGAACATCCGCTGCGTCGGCATCATCGACCGCTACCTGGAGCACTCGCGCATTCTCATCTTCTGCAACGGGGGCAACAACAAGTACTTCCTCGGCTCGGCCGACTGGATGCCGCGCAACCTCGTGAGCCGCGTGGAGGTCTACACCCCGGTCTACGACCCCGACCTGCGCCGGGACCTGATGCGCACCGTCGACTACGGGCTGCGCGACACGGCGAACGGGCGCATCGTCGACGGCACGGGAAACAACGAAATGCAGCCCGTCCCCGAGGGCGAGAGCCCCTTCCGCTCACAAGAAGAACTCAACAAGGCTTACCAAAAAGAACTGTAATGGGAAACAACAACCATAAACCACAAAGCGTGCTTGCCGCCATCGACATCGGCTCCAACGCGGCACGCCTCATCATCAAGCTTTTCGACGAGTCGATGCCCGAGGGCGGACGAGTGAGGAAGCTCATGTTCGTGCGCTTCCCCCTGCGCCTGGGAAAGGACGTCTTCACGCTGGGAAAGGTGTCAAGGGAACGGCTCGAAGTGATGGTGCACATGCTCCGGGGCTACCGCGAGTTCATGAAGATGTGGCATGTCGACGCCTACCGTGCCTGCGCCACCTCGGCCATGCGCGACGCCGAGAACGGCAAGAAGGTGCTCAGGCGCATCAAGCACAAGACCGGCCTGCGCCTGGAGATTGTCGACGGCGCCGACGAGGCCTTGCTGCTGGCCAACAACCTGGTGGAGAAGACCGGCGGCAGCGACGGCAACTACGCCTACGTGGACGTCGGCGGCGGCAGCACGGAAATATCACTCATCCACGACGGCAAGCTGGCCGAGAGCCACAGCTATGACATCGGCACCCTGCGGCTGCTGGCCGGACAGGTGCCGGCGGAGACTTGGAGGGAGATGGAGGCCGACCTCCGCAGCTATGCCGGGCAGTTCACCGACATACGCATCATCGGCTCGGGCGGCAACATCAACAAGCTGTACAAAATCAGCAACTCGCCCAAGGGCGGCAACGCCATCACCACCGCCGAGCTGCAGCGCCTGCACGACCGGCTGGAGCCGATGAGCCTGGAGGAGCGCAAGGAGGCCTTCGGGCTGAAGGACGACCGCGCCGACGTCATCGTGCCGGCGGCCGATGTCTTCCTCGACGTGGCGCGGCAGCTGAAGTGCGGCAGCATCATGGTGCCTAACATCTCGCTGGCCGACTCCATCGTGGACGGACTTTACAAGACATGGAACAAAAAACAATAGACACATGGAAACGCTTTATCTTTGCATCGTGGTCTTTCTGCTTTGCCTGGCAGTATTCGACCTGTTTGTGGGCGTGAGCAACGACGCCGTCAACTTCCTGCAATCGGCCGTTGGGGCACGCGTGGCCAAGTTCCGCACGGTGCTCATCATCGCCTCGGCGGGCGTGGTGCTCGGCGCGGTGATGTCGACGGGCATGATGGACGTGGCGCGCCATGGCATCATGATGCCCGACCACTACTCCTTCCACCAGGTGATGACCATCTTCCTGGCCGTCATGGTGACCGACGTCATCGTGCTCGACGTGTTCAACACGCTCGGCATGCCCACCTCCACCACCGTCTCGCTCGTCTTCGAGCTCCTGGGCGGCACGGCGATGCTCGCCTTCCTGATGGTGGCCGCCAACCCGCAGCTGGACTATGGCGACCTGCTCAACTCCAACAAGGCCCTGCAGGTCATCATCGCCATCTTCGTCTCCGTGGCCATCTCGTTCGTCGTCGGCATGGTGGTGATGTGGATAAGCCGCATCGTGTTCACCTTCAACTACCCGAAGCACAGCCGCTACACCATCGCCATCTTCGGCGGCATCGCCTTCACCGCCCTGGCCTACTTCATCTTCATGAAGGGACTGGGCAAGAGCCCCTACATCCCCGAGGCCACGCGGCAGTACATCAACGGCCACACCAACGTCCTGCTGCTCTGCACCTTCCTGGCCACCACGCTGCTCACCGAGGCGCTCCACCTGCTCCGGGTGAACATCTTCAGCGTCATCGTCCTGGCGGGCACGTTCGCCCTGGCCATGTCGTTCGCCGGCAACGACCTCGTCAACTTCATCGGCGTGCCCCTCGCCGGCCTCGACTCCTGGCAGGACTTCTCGGCCCACGCTCACGGACAGGGCGCCGACTCGTTCATGATGACGTCGCTCATGACGAGCGCCAAGACGCCGCCCCTCTACCTCTTTGCGGCGGGCGTCATCATGATTGTCGCCATGGCCACATCGAAGAAGGCGCAGAACGTCATCAAGACCAGCGTGGACCTGTCACGCCAGGACGAGGGCGACGAGATGTTCGGCTCCAGCCGTGCCGCCCGCGCCATCGTGCGCTTCTCGCAGTCGCTCGTCGAGCGCACGGCACACCTCTTCCCGCCCCGCGTGAGGCGGTGGGTGAACAGCCGGTTCGACACCAGCCAGATGGAGCTGCCCGACGACAAGGCCGCCTTCGACGTGGTGCGCGCGGCGGTGAACCTTGTCATGGCCTCCATGCTCATCACCTTCGGCACCAACCACCAGCTGCCGCTGTCGACCACCTACGTGACGTTCATGGTGGCCATGGGAACGAGCCTTGCCGACAGGGCGTGGAGCCGCGAGAGCGCGGTGTTCCGCGTCACGGGCGTGCTCAGCGTCATCGGCGGATGGTTCATCACGGCGGGCGTGGCCTTCATCACCTGCGCCCTGGTCTGCCTGTGCATGTGGTACGGCGGATTCATCGTCCAGGGCGCGTTCATCGTGCTTGTCGTCGCCCTGCTCTACCGCAGCAACCGCCAGTACAAGAGGAAGCGGGCGGAGAGCAAGGAGGCCGAAGACTCGTTCCGGCTGATGATGCGCACGCGCGACCCCGAGCTGGTGTGGGAGATGCTGCGCAAGCACGTGCGCAAGACGCAGAGCCACTCGTGCCACTACGCCCTCGACCAGTACAACGCCATCCTCGACGGGTTCACCCGCCAGAACGTCGGCGAGCTGCGCCACAGCGACAAGGGCCTCCGCCGGAGCATCGAGCAGCTGAAGAAGGTGCGCCGGCAGGAGATTCTCGCACTGAGGCGCGTGCCCCAGGAGGTGGCCGTGGAGCGCAACACGTGGTTCCACCTCGGCATCAACAGCGACCAGCAGTACCTCTACACGCTGCGCCGCATGCTCAATCCCGTGAAGGAGCACGTCGACAACAACTTCAACCCCGTGCCCGAAGCGTACGTCAGGGAGTACGAGCCCGTGCGGCGCACCGTGAACGACCTGATGAAGATGAGCGACGAAGAAATCTCCACAGGCCGCTACGACCAGTACCGCGACGTGCTGGCCGAGGCCGACGCCTGCAAGGACCAGCTCTCCGTGCTGCGCAAGGCCCACCTCAACCGCATGCAGGCGGCCACCGACAACCACCGCCTGCAGGTCGACATGGTCTATCTGAACATCCTCCAGGAGACCCAGCAGCTCCTTTCCAACATGCGCCACCAGCTCCGTGCGGCCAAGAAGTTCATGGAGAGCTAGGACCGGGGAGCGAAGAAGCTCCACCTTTTCTTGAACATATCCCCCCTTGGCAGGAGAGGAATGTGGCCAGCTTTGCGTCCGGAACCGACGGCTACGACCGCAAGGAGCCGACGTGGTGTGGATGGCGACTTACGCAGCCGCTCACCATCCCCGGACGCGCCTTTGCCGCCTACACCTTCACCAAATCCTGACATTCCATCCATTTCATGGCCTTCCCATTCGAGTATTTGATTCTTTTTGCGTATATTTGCACATGAAAAAAACAAATACCCCAATGAGAAGGCTATTGCCAATAGATAGAAAGAAACGTATGAACATGAAGACCAAACTTTCCGCCGGCATCCTCATTTGCTGCGCGGTGCTGCCGGCTCCGGCATGGGCGCAGACAGCGACAAAGACCCGTGACGGCATCCGTGTCGACGCCGCCACAGGCGGACTCGCCACGCAGGTGGAGTTCTACTCCCCGTCCATCGTGCGCGTCATGAAATACCCGTCGGCCCTCAAGGCCGCGCCCGGGCGCAAGAGCTACAGCGTGGTGGCGAGCCCGGAGAAGGGGCTGAAGCTGACAACAGACGAAAGCGACGGCGAGGTGGCCGTCAGCGGCGGCAACATCAGGGTGACCGTCAGCAAGCTGACGGGCGTGGTCACTTTCTCATCTGCCAATGGTGCAAGCCTTTTAAAGGAGGGAGCCGACAAAGAGGCAACGCTTATCACCCAAGGAGTGAACAAAGGGCAGTACGCCGCAAGCCAGACGTGGACGCTCGACCCCGGCGAGGTCATCCTCGGCCTGGGCCAGCGGCGCGTCGGCGTGATGGACCAGCGCGGCCAGCATGTGGAGATGTGGAACAACAACACGCGCATCTACATGCCCTACTTCACGTCGCAGAAAGGCTACGGCGTGTATTGGGACAACGCCGGGCGCACGTGGTTTGATGATG
>CAZVWX010000134.1:0-5405 GCA_964631105.1 uncultured Prevotella sp.
GTGCTCCTCCAGATAGTTCGTCAGCGCCTCGCCCACGGCTTGCTGCACCGCGCCGGCCACCTCGCTGTTGCCGAGCTTGGTCTTCGTCTGGCCCTCAAACTGCGGTTCGGCCACCTTGATGGAGATGACGGCGGTGAGCCCCTCGCGGAAGTCCTCGGGAGCCACCTCCACCTTGGCCTTCTCCAGCTGCTTGGCCACCACCGGGTCGGCCTCGGCGTAGCTCTTCATCACGCGGGTGAGCGCGGCGCGGAAGCCCGTCACGTGGGTGCCGCCCTCGATGGTGTTGATGTTGTTCACATAGGAGTGGAGGTTCTCCGAGTAGTCGGTGTTGTACATGATGGCCACCTCGATGGGCACGCCCTGCTTCTCGGTCTTCAGATAGATGACGTCGTCGAAGAGGTGGGTGCGGTGGCGGTCGATGTACCGCACGAACTCCTTCAGCCCGTCCTTGGCGTGGAACACCTCCTGCCGCGTCTTCCCCGTCTCGGGGTCGGGGCGCAGGTCGGTGAGCGTAATCTTGATGCCGGCGTTCAGGTAGGCCAGCTCGCGCATGCGGCGGGCCACGATGTCCCACTTGAACGTGGTGGTGGTGAAGATGGTGGGGTCGGGCCAGAACTGCTGGCGCGTGCCGGTGTGGTCGCTCTCGCCGATGACCTTGACGGCGTAGAGGGGCTTGCCCTTCTCGTATTCCTGCTGGAACACCTTCCCGTCGCGGAACACCTGCGAGGTCATGTGCGTGGAGAGCGCGTTGACGCAGCTCACGCCCACGCCGTGCAGGCCGCCCGAGACCTTGTAGGAGCCCTTGTCGAACTTGCCGCCGGCGTGGAGCACGGTCATGACCACCTCCAGGGCCGACTTGTGCAGCTTCTTGTGCTCGTCCACGGGAATGCCGCGGCCGTCGTCCTCCACGGTGCACGAGCCGTCGGCCTCCAGCGTCACCTCGATGTTGTGGCAATAGCCGGCCATGGCCTCGTCGATGGAGTTGTCCACGGTCTCGTTGATCAGATGGTGGAGGCCTTTCTCCGAAATGTCTCCGATATACATGGCCGGGCGCTTGCGCACGGCCTCAAGCCCCTCCAGCACTTGGATGTTGCTGGCCGAGTAGTTGTTCTCGTTGCTTTGGATTTCTGCCATTTCTTTCGTTTCGTAATATTCTCTGCAAAGGTACTAAAAATTGTCGGGATTACGAAATCTTTTCGGGGCTAAAAATGCCTTCCCCTCGCTTGTTTTTTTCGGTCTTCCGGGCGTGGCCGCCGCTTTTTCCAGGCTTCGCCAACGGTTCGCCCGCCTGTTGGCGGCAAGACGGGAAAAGCCAGGACAATCCTCTTGCCCTGGCTCACCTCTCCCCCTCGCGTCGGGGGAACGTGCCCGGTTGCCCCCTGCCGCTGCGTCGCGGCATCCTGCCGGGGCTGCATCACGGGCTGACAGGCAGGGCTTGTCAGCGGGGAGAGCCCGGCGGGGCACGCGGAGGCGGCTAGTTCAGGCGGAAGGTCAGCGGGATGTTGAACTTCACCCTCACTGCCTGGCCCTTCTGCTTGCCCGGCTGCCAGTCGGGCATGGCCTCCACCACGCGCTTGCTCTCGGTGGCAAGCAGCGTGCGGGCCTCCTCCACCTCCTCCTCGGTGGGCACGTAGGCCTTCTCACCGTCCTTCTTGCCCTTGTCGGAGCCCTTCATCGAGGCGGGCTTCTCCATCTTCGTGCCGTTCTTGGCGATGCGCACATCCGAGACGGAGCCGTCCTGGTTGATGACGAAGCTCACGATGACGCGCCCCTGCACGCTGCGCTCCATGGCTTTCTTGGGATAGCGCACGTTGCTGCTCAGGTATTGCATCAGCGCAGCCTGGCCGCCGGGGAAGGTGGGCATCTCCTCCACCACTTCGAACACCTTCGTGTCGGCGGGTTTCTTCGTCGTCACGACGATGACGCCGTGGCGGCCCTTGTCGCCATACTTCTCCTTCGACTCCTTGTCCTTCAGCACGGTCATGGACTCGATGTCTGTGGGCGACATGTCTTGCAGTTCGTCGTAAGTTTTCTCCACGCCGTCGACGACGACCAGGGGCTTCTCCGCCTCGGTGGTGTCGCCGGGCGCGGCCTCGGCTTTTGCCTCCGTCGGGGCGGCGGTGGTGGGGGCGGCTTCCGCCGGGGCGGGCTGCGCCACGACCTGGGGCCTTGCCGCCGGCGCCGGGGCGAGCTGGCAGTCGGTCACGGTGCGTGCCGAGGCCGCAAGCGATGCAGCCACCACGGGCAGCACGTAGAGGGCCTTCAGCCACGCATATCTGTTCTGTTTCTTCAAGTTCATCATGGTGATTCGTTGTTTAAGGGTACTGTGGTTGATGCCGTTGGCCACGGAGTACCCACCCGCGGCCAGGGCCTTGCGTAACAACAGGTATTGGTATTGGCGTGCGTCGACGCCCGACGAGAGTACCGCCGCGTCGGCCTCGTACTCGTGGATGGCGCGCAGGTCGGCGCGCAGCATCCACATGGCGGGGTTGAACCATTGCAGCGACGAGAGCAGGTCGACGAGCAGCACGTCGCAGGAGTGTCGCCTCCTGACGTGCTCGCGCTCGTGCACGAGGATGGCCTTGTCGGGGTGGGCGTAGTCGCTACGCGGCACGACGATGTAGCGCATCCAGCTGAACGGGGACACCTCCCCGTCGGCCACGGCCACGATGGTGCCGTCGGCCAGCCGGTGCTTCTCGCATCGGCCGATGAGTATGCATACTTTCGATATAGAGAGAATTGTATAGACCAGCATGGCCGCCACGCCCACCCAGTAGGCGGCGATGAGCAGCGTGGGCCACCAGGGCGTTGGCGCGGCCTCGGCCGCCAGGGGGGCGCCGATGCCGACGGCGGCCTGACGCGGGGCCACCGTCACCGTGCGGTGGAAGGTGATGACGCACAGCGGCAGCACGAACGAGGCCGCCGCCGTGGCCAGCAGCACCGCGCGGTTGAGGGCGTGCAGGCGGTCGCGCGAGAGCAGCAGGCGGTAGAACATGTAGAACACGGCAATGAGCACCGCCACGTGGAGTTCGTATTGCAGGAAGTCCATCTTAGTCGCCTTGCTCTATCTGGCGGATCAGAGCCCTCAGCTCGTCCACCGTAATCTTCTTTTCCTGCACCAGGGCGCTCACCGCCGAGAGGTAGGAGTCGTCGAAGTAGTTCTTGATGACGCCGGAAAGCGAGCGGCGACCGTACTCCCGCTCGCTCACGGCGGGCTCGTAGCGGAAGCTGTTGCCGAAGGCCTCGTGCCTGAGGAAGCCGTTGGCCTCCAGGATGCGCACCTGCGTCGACACGGTGTTGAAGTGGGGGCGCGGCTCGGGATAGAGGGCCAGCAGCTCGCGCACGAACATCGGGCCGTGCTGCCAGAACAGGTTCATGATTTCTTTTTCTTTCTCCGTCAGTTTCTTCATGGTGCTTCTTTTTCTGGGTCCATATTCTTGCGGGCGGGGCGGTGCCGCTGGCATTGCCGCCGCGGGGGCGCCGCGGGCCGTTGCCACGGCGCTTGGGCCGGCTGGCGACAGCGGCGTTTGGGCCGCCCGCGGGGAGCTCTCGGCTCCCTTCCGGTGGCAAAGTAACTAAATCTTTTCGTTACATACAACTAAACGGATTAGTTATTATAATTTATTAAGGCTTTTCCTTGACGGGTTAAGTCTTGTTAACAGTTTGCATTCCGCGTGTTGGTGGATTCCGTGCGCGATGCGACACCGCCACGGGAACCCGCTCGAAACGCATCCGGACGCATGGGCACGGCGCGGCCATCGTGCCGCCCCGGCACGTATCCCGGTTTTTCCTCGGCCTTTTCTTGTTCCATCACGAATGGGAAGGTGAGTCTGTGGCGAAGCCAGGAGGGACAATCGTGGATTTTCCAACGCCCACGCGGGGCGTGCGGGCCGGCACGAGGCACGACCCCTGCAAGTGGACAAACGCTTGCCAAGACAAGGCCCAGGCTTGAATCAGATAAATATTTACATTCCTTCTCCACCTTTCCAAAAGCCCGTTTTGACAGAAAGTCGGGTTGTTCCGCTTTCTTGTGACATTCTGCGAACATCCTTCCTCGATTTGCTTGCGGTTTTGTAAAGATGCGAGAAAAACAGGGGGTCCATTCGAAGAACGGCCTTCTTCGGTCCGAAGAACGGCCTTCTTTGCCTCGAAGAACGGCCTTCTTCGACGCCAAGAAGGCCGCTTACACATTGCAAGAAGGCCGTTCTTCAAATCGATGGGAGAATAGTTGACAACTGAAGTCGGCTGCTCATGATGGAAAGCAGGGCCTTTGCCCCTGCCATCCGGCGGCGTCTACTTGTGTTCCGGCAGGCATCTCCTTGCGTCCCGGCGGGCATCTCCTTGCGTCCCGGCGGTCATCTCCCCCTGTGTTCCGGCGGCGTCTACTTGCGTTCCGGCGGCATCTCCTTGCGCCCCGGCTGGCGTCTCCTTGCGTTTCGGCGGCGCCTCTTTTCGTTTCGGCGGTCATCTCTTTTCGTTTCGGCGGCATGTGTCCACTTGCAGGGGCCGTGCCTCGTGCCGGCCCGCACGCCCCACGGGGGCGTTCTACCGCCCGATGATGCCACCCCATGCACGATGCAGGTCACCGATGTTCCGACCACAACCGACGGCACATGCTTCATCCGTCGGTGCAACGTTCAATCGCTCAAGACGCCGTTCCGACGGGCATGCCACGGCGAAGAAGCCATGCATCCCTGCCGTACGTTGGGCGGACATTTCCATAACTTGCGGAAGTTGAATGAAAAAAGAAATCAATATATTTGCAAAAAAATGATTTACGGATACATCAGAGTGAGCAGCGACAAGCAGACAGTGGAGAACCAACGGTTTGAGATAAACAAGTTCTGCAAGAAACAGGACTTGAAGATAGACGACTGGATTGAGGAAACCATCAGTGGAACAAAGAACTACGACAAGCGGCAGCTTGGCAACTTGCTGAAGAAAGCCGGCAAGGACGACATCATCATCTGTAGCGAGCTGTCGCGCCTGGGTCGCAACCTGTTCATGATCATGGAGATTCTGAATATCTGCATGAACAAGGAGTGCCGTGTGTGGACCATCAAGGACGGCTACCGCCTCGGCGACGACATCCAGAGCAAGGTGCTTGCCTTCGCCTTCGGCCTCTCCGCTGAGATTGAGCGCAACCTCATCTCGCAGCGCACCAAGGAGGCGCTGGCCCGGAAGAAGGCGGAGGGCGTGGTGCTGGGACGTCCGAAAGGCAAGCGCACTGCTCCCGAAAAGCATAAACTTTACAAGAAGAAGGCCTTGGTCAAAGCCCTTATCGAAGAGAAGGTGTCGTATCGCCAGATAGCCAAAATCTGCAAAGTGGATAGAAATACGCTTTCGCGCTTTGTCCGTGATTATCTGTGAGACGTTAAGTGAGCCTTTTCGTGCGGCAACAGCAT
>CAZVWX010000135.1:0-5393 GCA_964631105.1 uncultured Prevotella sp.
CTGCGGCAGGGGCGCATGCAGCTACAGTTTGTGAGCAATGCCAGGAGCGCGTTCTACCAGAGCCAGGCCTTTGCGAAGGTCATCGGCTACGCCACACGCCACGTGCACGACTGCCAGCTGCGGGAGAAGAACGGCAAGCGGCTTCTCAGCATCACCGGCGTGGGGTCGGTGGGCGAGGCCGTCGACCGCCTCGGCGACATCCTGGCCTGCGCCACGGAGGGATGAGCGCGGCCACGCGCGGCGGCGCGAAGGGACCCATGCGCGGCGGCGCGAAGGAAGAAAATGAGGCCGACGGCTTGCTATTGTGCTTTTTTTGTATTACTTTTGCCCCATGAACACACTTTTGCTGTTATCGCTTGCGCCGGAGAACGCCTGGCTGCAAGCCGTCGTGCTCGTGGTGGGCGTCGCGGTGGTGCTCGAGGGAGCCGAGTGGCTCACGCAGGGCGCCGTGGCCGTGGCCGCCCGGATGGGTGTCCCGCAAATCGTGATTGGCCTCACCGTGGTGGCCATGGGCACGTCGATGCCCGAGTTCTGCGTCAGTCTGGTGTCGGCCCTGAAGGGCACGCCCGACCTGGCCGTGGGCAACGTGGTGGGCTCCAACATCTTCAACGCGCTCCTCATCGTGGGCGTGGCGGCGATGGTGTCGCCCATCACCATCCTGCGGTCCACGGTGCGCAAGGACATCCCCTTCGCGCTGGGGGCCTCGGTGGTGCTCTTCGCCATGTGTGCCGACGGGGCGGTGTCGCGCCTCGACGCGGCGGTGCTCTTCGCGCTGTTCCTGGTGTTCATGGCCGTCACCCTGCACGGGGCCAAGGGCAAGGAGGACAAAGAGGACAAGGAGGGCAACGGCGGCGGCAAGCGCGTGGCCGTGGCGAGGGCCGTGGCGCTGATGGCGGGCGGACTGGCCTGCCTCGTCGTGGGGAGCCAGGTGTTTGTGGACAACGCCTCGGCACTGGCCCGCACGCTCGGGGTGAGCGACGCCGTCATCGGCCTGACCATCGTGGCCGGGGGCACCTCGCTGCCCGAGCTGGCCACGAGCGCCGTGGCCGCCCACCAGGGCAACAGCGGCATCGCCATCGGCAACGTGCTGGGCAGCAACGTGTTCAACATCCTCATGATTCTCGGCATCACGGGGCTCGTCTGCCCCATGCAGTTCTCGGGCATCACCTCCGTCGACCTGGCCGTGATGGTGGTGTCGACGCTGCTGCTGTGGCTGTTCTCGTTCACCAAGTACACCATCGCGCGGTGGGAGGGGGCCGTGCTCATCCTCATCTTCGCGGGCTACATGGCCTACCTGCTCGGCTGCTGAGCCGCCCCACCCCACCCCGCGGCGGCCCGCCTACCGGCGCGGCGGGGCCTGCGACAGCCCGTGTTCGGCAAAGCGGCGCTCGGCCAGCCGCTCATACTTCGTGCCCGGCAGGCCATAGTTGGCATAGGGCCAGATGCTGATGCCGCCACGGGGGGTGAAGAATCCCGTCACCTCGATATACTTGGGCTGCATCAGGCGCACCAGGTCGTTCATGATGATGTTGACGCAGTCCTCGTGGAAGTCGCCGTGATTGCGGAAGCTGAAGAGATAGAGCTTCAGGCTCTTGCTCTCCACCATGCGGCGTGCGGGGATGTAGCTGATGCGGATTTCGGCAAAGTCGGGCTGCCCGGTGATGGGGCACAGGCTGGTGAACTCGGGGCAGTTGAACTGCACCCAATAGTCGTTGCCGGGATGCTTGTTCTCGAAGGTCTCCAGCACCTCGGGCGCATAGTCGTCGCGGTAGCTGGTCTTGGCGCCGAGGGCCCGCAGACCCTCCTGCTTTCTGTTCTCGTTGGGTTCCATGGAAGTCAACCTAAAATCTTGAATACGTTGTAGCTGATGCCCTCGTCGTAGGCGTCCTCGCCCTCGTGGCGCTTCAGCACCCTCACCACGCGGATGGTCAGGGGCAGGGCCACCACCTCGTAGAGCGTCTTCAGCACCACCTGGCCCGCCATCATGCCGGGCAGGGCCGATAGGGGCACCACGCCCCCCAGGGCCAGGGGGAAGAAGATGATGCTGTCGCAGCCCTCGCCGGCCACGGTGCTCAGGATGGCGCGTGCCGAGAACCGGCGCCCGCCGTCGCGAATCTTCATCCGGCTCATCACGTAGGCATTGATGAAGCTGCCCACGAGGAAGGCCACAAACGAGGCGAAGACTATGCGCGGCGCCAGGCCGAAGATGGCGTGGAAGCCGGCGCCGTTGGTCCAGTAGGGTGCGCCGGGGATGGCGTCGCAGAGCGCGCCCAGCGCCACGAAGAAGAAGTTCATCGCGAAGCCCGTCCAGATGAGCAGGCGGGCCTTGCCGTAGCCCCACACCTCGCACACGCAGTCGTTGATGATGTAGCTCACGGGGAAGACAATCAGTCCCCCCGTAAGGCTGATGGGGCCGGCGGCGATTTGCTTGGTTTCGAGCACGTTTGCCGAGATGAGGCAAACGCAGAAGAGGATGCCGAACAACATGAACAGCACACTCACGGTGTTACGTTTTGCTTGCATAAATCTTGTTTTGTTAAAGGGGGTTGAGCAAGTACCCCTAGGCTTTCGCGCTGCAAAGGTAATGAAAAATCGGGAATCGGCCAACGCCCCGGCGCCCTGTGATGTTAAAAAAGCCTTATAAAAGCGGTTTCTTTCCTCGGATTTTCCTACCTTTGCCCATCCATACAACAACAAACAAGGAATGATGAACACGAAGAAGATTCTCTCGCTCGCCATGCTCTCGCTCATCATGGCAGGCGCCTGCGCCCAGCAAGAGCCGGGCTACGACATCACGGTGAACGTGCCCGAGGGCACCGACTCGGTCTATACGCTCGTCAACGGGCGGCAGGAGAGCCGCAAGGCCATGGCCGCCACCAAGGGCATGCGGCTGACGGGGCAGCTGCCGCAGGACGGCTTCGTCACCGTGCTGACGAAAGCCTGGGCCCCGGTGACGCTCATCGCCGACGGCACGCCCGTGACAATCAACGGCGAGCTCGACATCACCGGCTCGCCGCTGAACGTGCAGTTTGTCGGCGCACAGAAGTCGCTGGCCCGACAGGTGGACGACATGCGGGCCACCTACGAGCGCTGGATGGCCGTGCGCAACGACACCACCGCTGAGGCCACTGCCACGAGGAAGGACTGCGAGGACCGGCTGGAGCAGGCCGAGGCCGCGCTCCACAAGAGCATCGCCGACTACGCCCGCGCACACCACGACGACGCCACGCCGGCCTACCTCATCGCCACCTCCGACCTCTACAGCTATGGCATCGACGACCTGGAGCTCTTCTGCGACCCCACGAGCGCCTACGCCGCCCACCCCATGATGGAGCCGGCCAAGAAGCTCTATGCCGCCATGGCGAAGCGCAAGCCGGGACGGATGTACACCGACCTGAAGATGAACGACCTGGAGGGCCGGCCCGTGAGCCTGTCGCAATATGTGGGCAAGGGCAAATACGTGCTCGTCGACTTCTGGGCCAGCTGGTGCGGCCCCTGCCGGGCCGAGATGCCCAACGTGGTGGAGAGCTACAAGCGCTACCAGCCCACGGGGAAATATGAAATCGTGGGCGTGTCGTTCGACAGCAAGGCCGCGTCGTGGGCGGCGGCCGTGAAGCAGCTGGGCATGGAGTGGCCGCAGATGAGCGACCTGAAGGGATGGCAGACGGCCGCACACGAGGCCTACGGCGTGAACAGCATCCCCTCGAACGTGCTGCTCGCGCCCGACGGACACATCGTGGCCAGCGACCTGCGCGGCGCGGCCCTCATGGACAAGCTGCAGGAGCTCATCGGCGACTGAGCCGCCCACCGCCGCAACAACGCAACAACGCAACTGCAACAGCAACGAAAGGCAACCCAGACAACATGTTGGACTACCACGACATCAGCGGAAAGCGCGTCGCCGTGCTCCTCTCGGGAGGCGTCGACAGCTCGGTCGTCGTGGCCGAGATGGCCGCACACGGCCTCCATCCCGACTGCTTCTACATCAAGATAGGCCCCGAGGAGCAAGAGCAGTGGGACTGCAACTCCGAGGAGGACCTGGAGATGGCCACGGCCGTGGCCGCCAAGTACCAGTGCCGCCTGGAGGTGGTGGACTGCCACAAGGAATACTGGAGCCAGGTGACGCGCTACACCATGGAGAAGGTGAAGGCTGGACTGACGCCCAACCCCGACGTGATGTGCAACCGCCTCATCAAGTTCGGGGCCTTCGACGCCAAGCGCGGGCACGACTACGACCTCATCGCCACGGGGCACTACGCGCAAACCGAAATCATCGACGGACGCAAGTGGCTTACCACCAGCCCCGACCCGGTGAAGGACCAGACCGACTTCCTGGCGCAAATCCATCCCTGGCAACTCAAGAAGGCCATCTTCCCCATCGGCCACTACACGAAGGACGAGGTGAGGGCCATCGCCGGAAGGGAGCGCCTGGTGAACGCGCGCCGGAAGGACTCGCAGGGCATCTGCTTCCTCGGCAACATCGACTACAACGAATACGTGCGGCGCTATCTCGGCGAGCAGCCCGGCGACATCATCGAGCTGGAGACGGGGCGCCTCATCGGGCGCCACCGCGGGCTGTGGTTCCACACCATCGGGCAGCGCAAGGGCCTCGGCCTGGGGGGCGGGCCGTGGTTCGTGGTGAAAAAGGACGTGCCGCGCAACATCCTCTTCGTGTCGCACGGCTACGACCCCGACACGGCCTACCGCCGCGAGTTCCGCATCCACGCCTTCGACTTCCTCACCGAGGGCGTCGACCGGCTGCCGGAACGCGCCACCTTCAAGATTCGCCACACCCCCGACTACCATCCGGCCACCATCACCGCCCACCCCGGCGACGGCCGTGCGTTCACCATAACGAGCGACGAGCGCATCCACGGCGTGGCCCCCGGCCAGTTCTGCGTGGTCTACGACGACCGCCACCACCGCTGCTTCGGCTCGGGCGAAATCACGGTGTAGCGCCGCCGCCCGGCTGCTGCCCACGCCCCACGGCCCGGCCCGCCGGTCTCCGCAAGAGCCGGCAAGGACTTCCGCAAGAGCCGGCAAGGGCTTCCGCCGAGCCGCCTTCTCAGAAGAGCCGGAAGAGCCGGGCCATCCTCTCTGAAAATAAGCACGCGAATATTTGCATTTCTCAAAAGAAATGATTACTTTTGCACCCGAAAACAACACTGGTCCCGTAGCTTAGCTGAATAGAGCGTCAGATTCCGGTTCTGAAGGTCGAGGGTTTGAATCCCCCCGGGATCACACCAGCATTTACGGCAATCCCCGCAGAGCCAAGGCTCTGCGGGGATTCTTCTTTTCTTCAAGCCGGATTTCCATCATATGGCCTTTTCATCCCGGTTTTTCCTCATGAAAAGAGGGGGCGACGCATTGACGAAGCCAGGCGCTTGCCTTGC
>CAZVWX010000136.1:0-5391 GCA_964631105.1 uncultured Prevotella sp.
CGCATCGACGCGGGCCACGCTGAAGTCGCTCATCGACCAGGCCAACGCCACCATCAACACCTTCTACGCACAGACCGACTCGCTGCCCGGCGACCTCGACAATGCCAACGCGCAGATTGCCGCCCTCTCGGCTGCCGTGGAGAACATGACGGCCACGACGGCCACCTTCGCCAATCCTTCCGAGGTGGCCCTCACCAACCAGACCTTCGCCAGCACGTCGGGATGGGAGCTGGTGAACGACGGCGATTCCAAGAACCAGTGGAAGACCGGCACCAACACCAACTTCGACGTGTCCAGCAAGATCATCTATGCCGACCGCGGCAATGCGAGCGTGGCTCCCAAGAACAAGGTGTCGCAGACGGTCACCCTGCAGCACGCCGGCGCTTACGAGTTCCACATCCAGGCTTATGTCTACAACACGCGGAATGCTTGTGACGGTGGCGTCACCGCCGACCTCCACACCAACCTATACATGCGCAACACGGCTTCGGCCGACACCATCGAGGTGGTTCCCGTGCACACCAACAACACCTACATCGACTCCCTGGGCTATGGCAACAGCACGCCCGAGTACTTCGGCATCGTCTACAACAAGACCGACGACACGCCCGAGGAGGTGGAGATTGGCTTCGACGCCCTGCAGAACCTCGACACCTACAACTGGACCACGAAAGCCTACACGGGCGACTATGGCGCCAGCTGCTACTACCTGGGCAGCATCTATCTGTCCTACTATGGCAACTACAGCAATGTGGCCGGCGACGTGCGCAGCGCCCTGCAGGCCGAAATCACCAAGGCCCAGGACGCCCTGGCCGCCAATCCCTCGCAGGCTGGCGACTCCACGCTCTACGTCAATGGTGAGCTCGCTCTGAAGAACGCCGTCATCGCCGCACAGTCGGCCATCGACGGCACCACGCTGGCCTATTCCGTCTCCAGCACCGACAAGGCTCCGTTCATGATGAGCTATGTGGGCTGGGTGGCTCCCGCTGAGGAGGCCACGGCTGCCAAGCGCTTCGCCCAGACCAACACCGACACGAACAAGAAGATTGCCCTCGAGGCCAAGGCCCTGCGCATGCTGCAGCGTGCCGAGACCAACTTCCAGACGCTCGTCACGGGCATCCAGGGCGTGAAGGTGGCCGACGACTCCGCCGCCGTGAAGGCTGCCGTGAACGGCGTGTACAACATCGCCGGACAGCGTGTGGCCAACTCCGCCGAAGGCCTGGCCAAGGGCCTCTACATCGTCAACGGCAAGAAGGTCATCGTGAAGTAACACGCATCTGTTGGGACGGCGAGGCTCGCCCCATCGCATAACACTCATCCGCGTCCGCGCTTCCCCAAGAGGAGGCGAGGGCGCGGATTTTTCGTTTGCCGTCCGCCGCGCCCGCGGGCGGGTGGATGAAGATGACGCGGCGAAGGAATGGCGGCGCGGCGCATACGTGACGGCCATGTGGTGCTGCGGGAGTTTGCATGCACCCATCCTTGCCGCTGCGGACACCCACGGCAGGGGCCGAGCCTTGTGCCGGCCCGCACGCCCCCAAGGGCGTTCGACCGCCCAATGGTGTCACCGACCGCCCGATGGTGTCACCGAATGTTCCGGACGGAACCGCCGTTGCCTGTATCATCCGTCGGTGCAACGTTGAATCCGTGTGCCGGCACGTCCCCGCTTTTTGTTAAAATCACTTTGTTTTCTTTAAAAATCACTTCGATATTTGATAATATTTGCTTTTTTGCTTTGGGTTTATTAGCATTTTTCTTATTTTTGCACAGGC
Organism: uncultured Prevotella sp.; assembly: GCA_964631105.1. Classification (GTDB taxonomy): domain Bacteria; phylum Bacteroidota; class Bacteroidia; order Bacteroidales; family Bacteroidaceae; genus Prevotella. The sequence goes on from CAZVWX010000136.1 coordinate 1,770, forward strand.
AAATTTACAAGAGAACAACCCAAATTTATTGATTTAACTAAACCTGTTTTATTTATGAGTAGACGATTACTCCTTACGTTAGCGCTGGTTTGCGCGGCTGTCAGCTCGTTCGCATACAATGTGGGCGACTACATCTTCACGCCCAGCTCCCGCCTGAAGGTGGTCGACGCGAACATGCTCGCCAACGGCTCGTTCGCCTCCGGCACCACCGGCTGGCACGGCTCCGACGGCACCTCCGCCGTCAACGCCGAGTATTGGTCCGTTGAGGAGGGCGCAGGCCCCAGCGGCGAGAACGTGCTCCAGAGCCTGAACGGCGGGGCCGAGCTCGACAACTACATCTACCAGACCGTGGCCCTCACGGCCGGCAACATCTATGTGGTGTCGTTCCAGGTGAAGGGCGCCGCCGCCACCGGCACCGCCACCACCGTGGGCACGGCCAACTATGTCGACGCCTATGTCAACGGCGACGGCTCCATCAGCAAGACCGCCGACGGCTTCCGCCAGGTGTTCACCGCCACCGACAACGTCATCACCGCCTCCTGGGACGCCATCTCCGACACCATCCAGGCCAACGAGGACTGCTTCCTCACCATCGCCGTGGGGCGCCTCGACGCCGGCACGCAGGTGACGGGCTTCTCCGTACACCCCGTGACGGTGGTCTACGACACCCGCATCGCCCAGGCCCGCGTCGACTATGACAAGGCCCTGCTGGCCCGGCCCGAGTTCTCCGTGCGCGACGAGACCTTCGAGGAGACCGTGGCCGCCCTCGACGAGGCTCTGCAGACCGGCGACGGCTCGGCTGTCGGCGTCGACTTCGACGACGCCTCCTCGGCCGAGGACTTCATGAACTCGTTCGCCGAGCTCGAGACCGCGTTCCTCGACGCCAACTCCTATGACCTCATCGCCGGCGGCGTCGTCACCGGCCCCGGCCTGTGGAAGAACAAGCTGCAGAAGGGCGACGGCACCTATGGCGACTGGTATGTCGCGGGCTCGGGACGATGGTTCCACGACCCCGCCACGTCCAACTTCATCCGCGACTATTTCCCCAGCTCCTATACGCTGAACGAGGGCAAGGCCGAGATTCGGAAGACCCTGCCCGCCGGAAAGTATTTCTTCCAGATTGAGGCCAAGGGCTACACCTACCAGAGCGGCAAGACCAACGGCGACGGCTACGGCAACTACACCGTCATCGACTACTCCGTGCCCGTGACCAACCGCATCTACATCGGCAACGACACCACCGCCGCCGACACCCTCTCGGCACGCGACTTCAAGACCTACTTCGTCATCGCCGACGTGCCCGAGCCCGCCACGGTGACCGAGACGAACCTCATCGCCGGCGTCATCCACCCACAGTACAGCAAGGGTGGACACTTCTTCTACCAGAACCCGGTGCTCCGCCTCATCAGCCCCACGGCCGAGGCCGACATCACGAAGTTCAACCAGGACAACCTGAAGGCCGTGCAGCTGGAGGCCGCCAAGGTGATGATTGACTCGGCCAACGTCGTGCTGCCCAAGACGGAATATCCCTGGGGCAAGACCACGCTGCAGGCCGCCATCGACGCGCAGACAGCACTCTACAACACCCTCGACGCCACCGCCTCGACCGAGCTGCTGACGGTGCTCGACGCCGACGGCCAGCCCGTGCTCGACGAGAACAACAACGCCACCACCAAGACCGTGGCCGACTCGCTCACGCAGGTGATGCGCGACATGCGCACCGCCATCCAGGCCTACTACACCGAGAACGCCGCGCTGACGAACCTCGTTGCCGAGGTGGCCGACGCACAGGCCAAGTATGACGACCCGGCCAACGCCGCCGCCGCCGCCTCCTACCGCAGCACGCTGAAGTCGCTCCTCGACCAGGCCAACGCCACCATCAACACCTTCTACGCCCAGACCGACTCGCTGCCCGGCGACCTCGCCAACTCCAACGCGCAGATAGCCGCCCTGCAGGCTGCCGTGGAGAACTTCACGGCCTCGACGGCAAGCTATGCCAATCCCTCCGAGATTGAGATTGCCAACGGCGCGATGAACGGCACGACCGGATGGGACACCACCGGCTCGCAGACCGACAACGGGCGCTGGCGCTCGGGGGCCAACACTGCCTTCGCCGACGGCTACTACTTGTACGTCTCGCGTGGCGCACAGTCGCACAGCCGCAACGCGGCCAAGCAGAAAGTCACGCTGACCCACGCCGGCGCCTATGAGTTCACCTTCCAGTACTACGGCTACAACCGCACCGCCGCCTACGACAACGGCGTCACCGCCGACCACGGCTGCCGTTACTTCGTCAAGGAGGATGCTTCGGCCGACTCCATCGGCGTCATCAAGCTCCACACCTACTACGGCAACGTCACCGGCGACTGGACGCAGCTGCCCATCGACTCGCTCGGCTATGGTGGCACCACGCCGGAATACTTCGTCGTGACCTACAACAAGACCGACGACACGCCCACGGTGATTGAGTTCGGACTCGACAACACCGCCAACGGCCTCAACGACGGCGAATCTGGCACGTCCAGGTGGTATAACGGCTCCAACCTCTACGGCATCGGCTCCAACCACGTGCGCTACTATGGCGACTTCGACCGCTACAAGGCCGACGTGCTCTCCACGCTGCAGGCCGAGATCACCAAGGCCCAGGACGCCCTGGCCGCCAATCCGTCGCAGACGGGCGACTCCTCGCTCTACGTCAACGGCGAGAAGGCCCTGCAGAACGCCGTCCTCGCCGCACAGTCGGCCGTCGACGGCACCACGCTGGCCTATCCCATCTCCAGCACCGACAAGGCTCCGTTCCTGATGAGCTATGTGGGCTATGTGGTGCCCGAGGAGACCACGGCTGCCAAGCGCCGCGTCCAGACGGCTTCGCCCGACGCCGAGAAGGCCGCCCTTGAGTCGAAGGCCATGCTCCACCTGCAGCGTGCCGAGACGGCCTTCCAGACGCTCGTCACCGGCATCCAGGGCGTGCGTGTGGCCGACGGCTCCGCCGACGTGAAGTCCGCCCGCAACGGTGTGTACAACATCGCCGGACAGCGCGTGGCCAACTCCGCCGACGGCCTGGCCAAGGGCCTCTACATCGTCAACGGCAAGAAGGTCATCGTGAAGTAACACGCATCAGTTGGGGCGGCGTGGCCTGCCTCATCCCATACATTCGTCCGCGTCCGCGCTTCCCCAAGGGGAGGCGGGGGCGCGGATTTTTTTCGTTTGCCGCCGCAGCCGGCCCGCGGGCGGGAGGATGGCGATGACGCGGCGATGGGATGGCGGCGCGGCGGGAGGATGGCGACGAATACGTGACGGCCACGTGGTGCTGCGGGAGTTTGCATGCACCCATCCTTGCCGCTGCGGACACCCACGGCAGGGGATGTATGCGTGTGAATGCCCGCAGCGCAAGGATTGGATGCGCGTGGATGCCCGCTCCCGCAAGGGGCGGGATGGATGTGGACGATTGCCGCCATGTGGCCATTCAGATAAATGTTTACACATTTTTCTCCTCTCACACCAATCCCGTTTTGACGGAATGTCGTGACAAGGCAGGTTTTCCCGACATTCTGTGAAGATGATTCCTCGATTTGCTTACCGTTTTGTAAAGATGCGAGAAAAATAGGGGGTCATTTCGAAG
>CAZVWX010000137.1:0-5380 GCA_964631105.1 uncultured Prevotella sp.
AGGCCGTTCTTCGAAATGACCCCCTATTTTTCTCGCATCTTTACAAAACCGTAAGCAAACCGGGGAAGAAAGTTCGCAGAATGTCGCAAAACACAGGAATGCTCTTGCTTTCTGACAAAACGGCATTTTCCAAGGGAGAGAAAAAATGTAAATATATCTCCCATTCCATCCATCACCTTCCCGGAGCGTGCCCGTCGCCCATGCCCATCATGCCTGGTTGCGGCCTTGTTCCTTGGCGGCTTCTGCTCTCTGGTTGCCCGCCGCCCACGCCCTTCATGCCTGGTTGCGGCCCTTGCGGGTGTGCGCCGCGCTAGGCGCGATGGCCCTGTCGTGCCGTCGCTGCTGGGGTGCGACCCGCGGGAAAGGGGGGAGCAATCCGCGGGAAGGGGGGAGCAATCCGCGGAAGAGAGAGAGCGGCCCGCGGGAAAGGGTTGCCAACATCAGCAAAAAAGTGGCAAGAAAGTCGATTTGCCCTGTTTTTATTTTCTAAACCCACTTTTTTTTCCTAATTTTGTTGCATCAATCCTAAATGTCGGTGGCCTTCTGAGAAAGTTAAAGCATATAGCCAACGCAGTCATCTGGACCCTGGCCGGGCTCTTCGTGCTGGTCATGGTGTGCCTGCATGTGCCGTCGTGCCAGCAGTTTCTGGGCGCGAGGGTGGCCTCGGCCTTGTCGGCCAGGCTGGGCACGCGCGTGAGCGTGGGGCGCGTCGACCTGGGCTTCCTCAACCGCATCATCATCGACGACGTCACCCTGCTCGACCAGCAGGGCGACTCCATGCTCGTGGCCTCGCGCCTGGCGGCCCATGTCGACGTGGTTCCCCTGCTGCAGGGACGCGTCTCGGTGTCGTCGGTGCAGCTCTTCAGCACCCGCGCCGACCTCTACCGGCTGCCCAATGGGAAGATGAACTTCCAGTTCGTGGTCGACTCGCTGGCCTCGCGCGACACCACCGCGGCCCCGCGCCCCCTCGACGTGCGCGTGGCCTCGCTCATCCTCAGACGCTGCGCCGTGAGGTGGAACCGCCGCCACGAGGCCCGCGACATCAGCGCCCACCTCGTGCTGGAGCGGCTGACCGACGACATGCTCAATCTGAAGGTGAAGCGGCTCGCGCTGAGCACCCCCGCGGGCCTCCGTGTCGACGACCTCAGGTTCGAGTTCGTTGCCGACCGCACCCACGCCACACTCACCGGCCTGGTGCTGCGCCTGCCCCACACCACGCTGCGGCTGGGCGACGTGGCGGCCACCTACGCCCTGGCCGCCACGGCAGGCCGCACCACGCCCCGCCTCACCGACGGCATCCTCATGCCCTCGTTGCAGTATGAGGGGAGCATCCTGCCCTCCACCATCCGCCTCGCCGACGTGGCCGCGCTCGTGCCGCGGCTGGCGCGGATGGCCGACGACATCGAGCTCAAGGCCTCGTTCTCGGGCACGGGCACGAGCCTCCGCATCGGTTCCCTCGACCTCAGCTCGCGTCCCTCGGGGGTGGAGCTGCACGCCGACGGAAGCGTGAGCGGCTGGGACCGGAAGATGAGCTGGGTGGCCAACGTCGGGCGGATGGCCGTGCCCGACGGGGCCCTGGCGCGATGGCTGGGCCAGTGGGACCGCCACGCCGCGCTGCCCCGGCAGGTGGCGCGGCTCGGGGCCGTGGCCTTCAAGGGCTTCCTCGGGGGCAAGGGCGACCGGCTCACCCTGCGCGGCCTCGTCGCCACCGACGCGGGCAGGGCCCGCCTCGCCCTCGGCCGCGACGGCCACGACTATTCGGCACGCGTGCAGACCGACGGCTTCGACCTGGGCCGCCTGCTCGACGACCAGCGGCTGGGCACCGTCGCCGGACGGCTGCACGCCAAGGCCACGGGCGCGTCGCCCGCCGACCGCAACGCCTCGCTCTCGGCCGAGGGCAGCCTGCAACGCTTCGACTACGGGGGCCATTCGTTCGGCCCCATAGCCGCCAAGCTGGCGTTCGCGCGGCGCACGCTCTCGGGCGTGCTCACAGCCGACGACCCCAAACTGCAAATGCGCCTCTCGGGCGACTGGCACGTCGACAGCCGGGAGTATGAGGTGAGTGCGCAGGTGGACCGCCTCGCGCCCGCAGCCGTGCTGCACCTCGGCACGCAGCCCGACTACACGCTCTCAGCCATCACCATCGGTGCCGCCCACCGCGGCGGCCACACGCGGCTGCAGGTGGACGCGCCCTTTGCGACTATCCTCGCCCAGGGCCGCTTCTCCTATGCCACGCTCCCGGCCAGCGTGGCCAGCCTGATAGCACGCCGCCTGCCCACGATGCCGGGGCTGCCGCGTGTCAAGACCGCGCCGGGCAACGAGCTCGACTTCAGCGCCGACATCAGCGACGCCACGTGGATGAGCCGGCTCTTCGGCATCCCCCTCACCCTGCGCCAGCCCCTGCACGTCGAGGGAGCCATGGACGACCGCACGGGGCGGGTCGAGCTCAGGGCCGAGGCCCCGGCCCTGGTGTGGAAGGACACGCCGCTGAGCGGGGTCGGCGTGGACGTGGACACCGACAACGACACGCTCAAGGCACGCGCCGCGCTCAGGTGGTCGGACGACGCGGCGCGGGGGCCGCGCTATGAGCTGCGGGCCGCGGCGGCAAACAACCGCCTCCACGCCCTGCTGGGCTACGACAACGCGTCGGCCTCGCTCCCCCTGCGCGGCGCCATCGACTCGGAGACGCTCTTCTTCCGCGGCGAAGGACAGGCGCCCTCGGCCCACGTCACCGTGCATCCCAGCCAGGTGCAGGTGGGCGACTCTACATGGCATGTCGAGCCTTCCGACATCGTCTACAGCCAGAACCGGCTGCTCGTGGACCACTTCGCCATCAGCCACGGGCGGCAGCACATCGCCGTGAGCGGCATGGCCACACCGAGCAGCGCCGACTCGCTGCTCGTCGACCTGAACGACGTCGACGTGAGCTACATCCTCAATCTGGTCAACTTCCACTCCGTCAGCTTTGCCGGACGGGCCTCGGGGCGTGCCGTCCTCACGTCGGCGCTCGCCCACCCGGCGGCCAAGGCCCGGCTCCAGGTGGCCGACTTCCGCTTTGAGGACGGCCAGATGGGCACGCTCCACGCCGACGTGGAATACAACCAGGCGACGAAGACCATCGAGCTGCGGTCGGTGGCCGACGACGGGCCGGGGGCCACCACCCGCATCGACGGCTATGTGGCGCCGGCCGACGACGACATCCGCCTGGCCATCCGCGCCGACGGCACGCGCCTGGAGTTCCTCAAAGGCTTCTGCGGAAGCTTCCTCGACCGCATCCAGGCCCACGGCTATGGCGAGGTAGACCTGATTGGGCCGCTCAGCCGCCCCAACCTCACGGGAGCCCTGCGGGCACGGGGCAGCGTGAGGGTGACCCCGCTGAACACGGTCTACTCCTTCGACAACCTGCGCGTGGAGGCACGCCCCGACGAGATAACCTTCCCCGGCGACACCCTCTACGACCGCGACCGACACATCGGCGTGCTCTCGGGCGTGCTGCGCCACAGGGCGCTCACACGCCTCACCTACGACCTGGACGTGCGGGCGCAGCATCTGCTCGGGTTCGACACCCACGAGTTCGGCGACAACACCTTCTTCGGCACCATCTACGCCACGGGCAACTGCGCCATCCGCGGGCGGAGCGGCGAGGTGAGCCTCGACATCGACGCCACGCCCGACGCCGGCAGCCAAATCACCTACAACGCGGCAACCCCCGACGCCGTGTCCGACCGGCAGTTCATCCACTGGCACGACGCCACGCCGAGCCCCGCCGACTCCACGGCTGCCGACAGCGTGCCCGCCACCGGGCCCGACATCCCCGCCGACCTGCGCATCAACTTCCTCATCAACGCCAACCCGAACCTGACGCTCCGGGTGGTGATGGACAACACCACGGGCGACTACATCGCGCTCAACGGCGACGGAGCCATCAGGGCCAGCTACTTCAACAAGGGGGCCTTCGACATGTTCGGCAACTTCGTCGTCGACCACGGCACGTATGGCCTCACCATCCAGAACATCATCAAGCGGCAGTTCATCTTCCAGCCCGGGGGAACCATCACCTTCGGCGGCGACCCCTACAACGCCGCGCTCCACCTCGCCGCCAAATACTCGCTGGCGGCGGTCAGCCTGGCCGACCTGAACATCGGGCGGAGCTTCTCCACGAACAACATCCGCGTGGACTGCCTGATGAACATCACCGGAACGCCGCACGACCCGAAGGTGGACTTCTCGCTCGACATGCCGACGGTGAACAGCGACGCCAAGCAGATGGTGTACTCGCTCATCAACAGCGAGGAGGAGATGAACCAGCAGGTGCTCTACCTGCTCGCCGTGGGACGCTTCCGCTCGCAGAGCGGCAACAACGCCAGCGAGAACCCCGAGGCGCAGAGCCAGACGACGCTCGCCATGCAGAGCCTGCTCAGCGGAACCATCAGCCAGCAGCTCAACAACATGCTCTCGTCGACGCTGAACACCGACAACTGGAACTTCGGGGCCAACATCTCAACGGGCAACGAGGGATGGAACAACGCCGAATACGAGGGCATCCTCAACGGAAGGCTGCTCAACAACCGGCTGCTCCTGAACGGACAATTCGGCTACCGCGACAACGCCAACACCGACAACACCAGCTTCATCGGCGACTTCGACATACGCTACCTCATCTTCCCCAACGGCAACTTCGCCATACACGTCTACAACCAGGCCAACGACCGCTATTTCACCCGCAACAGCCTCAACACCCAGGGGCTCGGCGTCGTCTTGAAGAAGGACTTCAACGGATGGCGCGACCTCTTCGGCGGGGGGAAGAAGAAGCGCAAGGCAAAGGATTCGACATCGCGGAAGAAGGGGAAGAAATAGACCTTCCTTCGTCTTCCACCTTTGTTTTCTTGCAGATTCCCAACTGGTTGCGAAGGCATTGAAAAGAGTTAAATAGACCCTGGAGGCTTGCGGCAAGGGGATAATCGAAGTAATTTTGCATCGAGCGAAACCATCAAAATATGACCTTACGTCAGACCACATTCCTTTTGCTCCTCGCCCTGCTTGCCTTGTCGGGCTGCCATGAGCAGGAGCGCACGGCCATCGACAGGGCCTTTTCCCTCGTCGACGACCATCCCGACAGCGTGCTGGCCCTTCTTGGCGGCATCGACCGCTACAGGCTCGACGGAGCCGACGAGGCACGTTATGCGCTTGCCTATACCATCGCGCAGAACAAGACCGGGCAGGACGTGGCCGACGACTCGCTCCTGCGCATTGCCTACAACTATTATGGGGCACGGCCCGGCGACTCGCTCTATGCACGCAGCATGTACTACATGGGAAAGTACTACAAGCTCACCGACAGCATCGACAAAGCCATGTCGTGTATGCAAAAGGCTGTGGA
>CAZVWX010000138.1:0-5334 GCA_964631105.1 uncultured Prevotella sp.
CCCCAGATGGAGCGCCGGCGACTCAAGGAGCTGCGTCTCCGTGACATCGCGGCGCTGGCTGAGCCATTGGAAGAGGGCGGCCACGTCGTCGCGTGAGCCAAGCACCTCGCCCGTCACGTCCACATCGGTCCGGAGGCGCCCGTCCACTGTCTTCTGCCGGGCAAGGATGCGCAGGTTCTGCAGGAACTGCCACAGGCGGAATTCCTGGAACAGGGGCGAGGACCTCGGCGTGCACTTGATGGCTTTTTCCACCACTTGCCCCTGCTTGTCGCGGAAGCGATAGCTCTCCAGCGGGCAGTCGGCAATCTGGCTCTTCTTGCTCTTCAGTGGGCGGTGATAGAAGATGATGTCGTCGACCAGGAAGTGTGTGAAATCCTTGCCGTCGCCGGTGAGTGTCTCGGCGTGGGCGGCGTTCTGGCGGTAGAGCTCCCGGACGCATTTCGCCAGCAGGGCGCGGTTGCCCAGCTCGGGAATGAACTCTTTCTGCTTTTCGAGAATCATTTCCAGCTCCTCCTTGTAGTATTTCCGGTCGATGGTGCGCACGAGCTTTCCCCGCACCTTTGTGTCGGGATGGCTCAGCAGATGCGTGTAGATGTATTCCCCGAGGGTCTCGTGGCTTTGGTCTATCAGGTTCTCCGTGCGCTTTTTCAGCAGGGTCCAGTCGTCTTCCTTAGGTTCTCTGAGCGAGATGGAAACGCTCCCGTCCTTTTTCTTCGTCGTCTTCACGATGAGCTCCGCCACGTCGCCCACCTTCTTGGGAGGCGTGGCCGCCTGGCACTTTCGCACACCGCCGTTCTCATACGTGATTTCATACCAGTGCATCTGCCCCGGCTTCTTGCCCTCCTCCGTGTCTTTCACATCGACGACGGTAAGCACCTTGTACTCCTCATTGTCGCTGGCAACCGCCTCGTCGTCGCCCCGCCGCTGGTAATAGCCCCGTTTGGTGTTGAACTGCAAGATGATCCATGCCAGCTCTTGCCGGGAGATGGGGTGGTGGAGAGCCTTCTGCCGCAGGTAATAGATGGTCCAGTCGTATGGCACTTTCCTCCCGTCACCCACCAGCGAGGGTTGATGGGCGGCGAAGTCGGCCAGCATTTCATGAAACGAGTCCATGAAGATGAACTCGCTCTTGCCTTCCGGATTCCTGCGGTAGGCCAGCAAGGGCTGGCACGAGTCCTTGAACTGTCCCAGCCGGTCGGTGAAGTCGATTTGGTCACGATAGTGCGCCGGCAGGAATCCCATGATGTTCAGAACACGCAAAAGGCGCGTGCGCCGAAGTTTGGAGCGCTCGTACATCCGGCGCATGCCCCGGAACCCCGTGCGGACGGAGGCCTGCGACTGCAGATTGCCCGCCTCATAGTCTCCCATGGCCGCTGCGTCCATCGGTATGATTCTGCTGCCCGCCTTGATGATTTTGTTTCCCTCTTTGTCTACAAGTGCCCAACCAATGCTGTTGGTTCCCAAGTCTAGTCCAAGAATGTGGTTCATGATTTGAAGGTTTTTAGTTAAAATGCCTTGCAAATATAATAAAAAAAATTGGGAAAAGCTTGGCTTTATGCTGGAAAAAGTTTATCTTTGCAACAAATTCTAGCTAATCACAATAAGGATGATTCCGTTGTGAAAACAATTCGGGCGGCGCAAGTCGCCCTTTTTTGTGTCAATCAGGCACGCCGACTTCAACTTGTAACATCTGAATTTCCGCACCCTACCGGCGGAGCAGGCCGCGCACCACAAACCAGAGGTGCATGGCCACGGTGACGGCGAGGCCGTAGTGGCGTCGCATCACCTGGAAGCGCTCGCGCAGCGAGGCCCGGTGGTGGCTTGTGGTCATGCCGCCGTCGAGGAAGAGGGCCACCACGCCTTGGACGCGTCGCAGCGGCAGGCGGCGTGCGTCGGCGGCCTTCATCACGCGGATGCACCAGTCGACGTCGGCCGAATAGCTGAGGCTCGTGTCGAAGGGCGTGGCCCGGGCCAGGTCGGTGCGGGCGTAGAACGCCTGGTGGCACACGAGCATGCCCTGGCGGAACGACTTCCACGTGAGCCGGTCGGGCGGCGACAGGCGGCGGTGGCGCACGAAGCGCCCCCCGGCGTCGACCACGTCGGTGTCGCCATAGAGCACGCCGGGGAGCGGCTCCCCCCCGGCGGTCGCGGCCACCCTGGCGAGCGTGTCGGGTGCGGGCAGGCGGTCGCCGGCGTTGAGGAAGAGGATGTAGTCGCCCGTGGCCATGCCGATGGCCTTGTTCATGGCGAAGTAGAGTCCGTCGTCGGGTTCGGAGACGACGGCCACCTCGTGGCCTGTGTGCCTCCGTGCCGACAGCTGGCGGTAGGCGCCGGCCAGTTGCAGCGTGGCGTCGCCCGACGCCCCGTCGACGATGAGGTGCTCCACGGCCTTGTGGGTCTGCCGCAGCACGCTGTCGAGCGTGGGCTGCAGCACGTCGGCGGCGTTGTAGGTGACGGTGACGATGGTGAACGAGATCATAGCTTGTAGTTCTTCAGGGCCAGGGCCTGTTGGTAAAGGTCGATGTAGCGCATGGCCACGGCCCGCTGCGAATACTCCGTGGCCACCTTGTGCACGGCGCTGCGCGCCAGGGCGTCGCGGTCGGCCTCGCAGAGCGTCCATGTGATGCCGCGCGCCAGGTCGCCGCTGTCCTTGTATTTGGCCACGTAGCCATTCTTCAGGTGGTCTATCTCCTCGGGGATGCCGCCCGTGCGGAAGGCCACGCACGGCACGCCGCAGGCCATGGCCTCCATGATGGTGTTGGGCAGGTTCTCCGACAGCGAGGGCAGCACGAACACGTCGGCCGCGCGGTAGGCGTCGACGATGGTGCGCGTGTCGGTGACGTAGCCCATCGGGAAGACGGGCATCTGGAACCGCTGCTCATATTCGGCGGCGTGTCCGCCGAGGATGACGACGGCCGTGTCGGTGCGGCTCCCGGGCCGCTCCTCCACCATCTTCCGGCAGGCCTCCACCAGGTAGTCCATGCCCTTCATGGCCGTTGTGGCGCGGTAGGCCACGAAGAGGATGACGTGCTTGTCGGCCGGCAGGCCCAGCCGCTGGCGCGCCTCGTCGCGGTTGCCCGGGCGGAAGGTGTGCGTGTCGATGGGGTTTGGAATCACCGTCACCTTCTGTCCGAGCAGCAGGCGGCTGGTGCGTGCCTGCGCGGCAAGCCACTTCGAGCACGCCACGAAGAACACCGTGCGGCCCCTGAGCAGGCGCTGCTTGCGCCGGAAGACGCGTGCCGAGAGGTCGGCGCCGCGGCTGGCGGGCAGGTAGGGGCAGTGGCCGCACCCGTCGCGATAGTGGTCGCAGTCGCGGGTGAGGTGGCAGAGGCCGGTGGCCGGCCACATGTCGTGCAGGGTCCACACCACGGGCTTGCCGCTGTCGAGAATCTTGCCGATGCCCTTCAGCGAGAGCATGCCGTGGTTGATCCACTCCAGGTGGACCACGTCGGCCTCGCGGAACTCGCGCAGGCGGGTGATGTCGTAGCCCGTGTTGGCCATGTCGAGGTCCCACAGGTGGGCCTTCGAGAAGTGCAGGTGGCAGAACACGCGCCACCGCTCCCAGAGGAAGCGCCAGCGGGAGCGCAGGCTCCGGGGCAGTCCGACCACGGTGATGTCGTCGCTTTCTTTCTCGTCGACGAGCATTTTGGCCTTCACGCCGTTGTTGTTGAGTGCGCCGACGAGGCGTTTCGAGGCTATGGCGGCGCCGCCCTGTAGTTCGGATGTGTTGACGATGAGTACTCGCATAGGGTAATCAGCATTGAAAATGGATTCTCCCGCAAAGTTACAAAATATTCCCAAAACAAGTGCCAATGGCTGTGGAAATATTGAGAAACAGTGGCGGCGCCGGCGTGAGGGGGCCTGGCTTCATGGAGGAATGATGGGGAAAACCTTGCCGGCGAAGTGCCGTCACGCCTTTTGTCTGCCGGATGGAAGGCCTTGCTCCTCGTCACGGGCAGCCGACTCCGATTGTCAACTATTCTCCCGTCGATTCGAAGAACGGCCTTCTTGCAATGTGTAAGCGGCCTTCTTGGCATCGAAGAAGGCCGTTCTTCGAGGCCAAGAAGGCCGTTCTTCGGATCGAAGAAGGCCGTTCTTCGAAAGGACCTCCTATTTTCTCGCATCTTTACAAAACCGTAAGCAAACCGAAGAATAAACTTCGCAGAATGTCGCGAAAGTATGGAATGCCCCGACTTTCTGCCAAAGTCAAGATTTTCGAAACGGCAGGAAAATGTAAAGATTACTGTCTGCTTGGTGATGCGGCGCTCGTGGATGTAAAAACCCCCATAGTGCTTCGGCGGGCTCAAATATCAACAACCCCACACGAAGGGAGTGCAACGACCACCGTGTGGGGGTGGCTGACGGCACCCCGCCACCAGCCCCGCCGGGGCTGACGGCGTGGGTGTGTGAAACGCCGTTCCGGCGTTGCGGGCCGGCACAAGGCGCTGGCCCTGCAAGTGGGCACACGCCCCGGTCACGCCCCGGCAAGTGAAGGATGAAAGTCTGAATGCAGCCGCCGGAGGGACTGCCCCGCTGCCTTGATGAAGGCAACAAAAAAATGCGCTACGACTCTCAACGAGCTGTAGCGCACAACCTATGTTTAACTAAAAATCCTTTTCTCAGTAAGAAAGGTAACCTCGCGGTCTCCTTTGTCACCTGTTAAACAATCATTCTAATCTACCTTAAACCTGATAACTAAAAACCTAAATCTATTACTAACCTAAACAATCTATTAACCTTTTGACGCTGCAAAGATACGGCAAAAGTCCGCTTTGTGCAACAATTCCACTCACGGATGTGGTTTTTGGGGCTCTTTCTTGATATAAATCAAGCCATGTGTGCGCACACGGCTTCCTTCTTGGCACGATTCAAGCCTCCTGGCTTACAATGAGGCAGACGGCGTAGGCCGAGATGCCCTCCTGCCGCCCGGTGAACCCGAGGCCCTCGGTGGTGGTGGCCTTGATGGAGACGGCGTCCTCGCCGACGCCCATGACACGCGCCAGGCAGGCCTTCATGGCCGGCACGTGGGGGTTCAGCTTGGGCCGCTCGGCGCAGACGGTGGCGTCGACGTTGCCCACGCGGTAGCCCTTCGAGGCGACGAGCTCCACGGTGCGTGCCAGGAGGAGCTTGGAGTCCACGTCCTTGGTCTCGGCCGCGGTGTCGGGGAAGTGGTAGCCGATGTCGCGCATGTCGGCCGCGCCGAGCAGTGCGTCGCAGATGGCGTGGATGAGCACGTCGGCGTCGCTGTGGCCCAGGAGCCCCAGGCGGTAGTCGATTTCTACGCCGCCGAGGACGAGGCGGCGGCCCTCGACGAGCCTGTGCACGTCGTAGCCC
>CAZVWX010000139.1:0-5316 GCA_964631105.1 uncultured Prevotella sp.
GCAACGACTGGGTGTCGGGGCTGAAGGTGCAGTCGCTGGCCGACTACAGCGACCCGGCAGCCGCCGCAAAGGCCGCCGCCAAGAACAGCACGCAGACCAACGGCTGAGGCCTGATGTCCCGCAAAAACCGATGAAGGCATGAACAAGGAGACTTTCTACGCACTGAAGATGGCCATCAAGATGCTCATCGCCATCGCCACCGCCATCCTGGGGGTGGTCTCCGCACCGGGCGACGAATGATTGCCGCCCGCCGCCACGGCTCAGCAAGGGCTCACGCATTCCCCGCAAAGGAATGGCGTGAGCCCTTTTTTGTGGCATGACGGGCCGCAAAAGACAGGGGCGCAGCCCCGGCAAGGAACTCCCATGCCGATAACGGCGGGGCGGACAGCCACGCGCCGGGGCGATTCGGCGGGCAACAACACCCCACCCCACTTCACCGCGCGGCCCGTTCGGCGGGAAAAAGCGGGAGGGAAAGGCCACAGGACTGAATGATTAACATTATTTAACGGGGGGGGGTGGCACATTATCCTTTCTTTTCGTAATTTTGCAAATAGTTTCATGCCTTGTTCGGAAACCTTTTTCACAGAACCAATGAAGGACAAACCGACAAGGAAACTGACAATACACCACCGCCCATGACGACCATCAAGAAAACATACGACGCTCCGCTGACCCAGATTCTCGGTTCATCTGTGCCATCCCCCTTGCTGGCAGGGACGATAAAAGTTGTTCTTGATCACGACTATCGGTGCAATCCAAAAGAAAATAGCTGTGACAACGATGTGCCGGGTTTTTGCAACACTGACGACTGTGATGAGGACATGGATGCCAAGAGATGGCACAACTGGAAATCGGCGTGGAGCGTCTGGGAAGACGAAGAGGAATGAACCGGAGCGTGCCTAGAGGACTCCGCGCCTTCCACGCGTGTTCCACGGCGGGGGCCGCGCCTTGTGCCGGCCCGCAACGCCGGAACGGCGTTTCCAACGCTTCAACGCTGCACCGCCGGATGCAGGGGGCGTGTCTTACGCCGCACGGATGGCAATGACGCAACCCCGCCGGGGCCATGAACCAAGAAAAGGCGTGCCAGCGACAAACATGCTGACACGCCTTTTTCGTTTATTTTCTAGATTTATTTCTCAGCTTCAAGCCAATTCTTTCATCTGCGGGCTGGCACAAGGCGCGGCCCCTGCCGTGGACATAAGCTTCCTTCTGCGGGCCGGCACAAGGCGCGACCCCTGCCGTGGACATGTGCTTCCTTCTGCCGCCCGGCACAAGGCCCGGCCCCTGCCGCAAACCTCCGCCTCCGGACGGCTTGTCCCCGGCGTCACGCAATCTCGATGTTGCGCGTGGTCGGCTTCTCCTCCACCTCGGTCTTCGGCAAGTCCACGGTGAGCACGCCGTTGGCCACACGCGCCGAGATTTTGGCCTTGTCGACATCGTCGGGCAGGATGTAAGTCTGCTCGTAGTTGCCGTAGCTGAACTCGCGGCGCAGGTAGTGCTCGTCGCGCTTGCCGTCCTCCTCCTTGTGCTCGAACTTGTTCTCCACCTTCACGTGCAGGTTGCCGTCGTTGTCGAGCTCCACGCGTGCGTATTCCTTCTTCAGTCCCGGAACGGCCATCTCCAGCGTATAGGCCTTCTCGCTCTCCTTCACGTTCACGGCGGGGGCTGCGCCCAGGCTGCGAGCCGGATTGCCATTGAAGAACTCGTTCCACAACTGCGTCATCCAATCATTGTTTCTTCTTGCTAACATGTCTCAAACCTCCTGTTCTGTTTTTGTTTCTATCCAGGAGGGATGCAAGGAGCGTGCCCGGGGGCAGGAAGACGACAACGTGGCAGACCGCGCCGACAGCCTGTCAGCCCCACGACCCGGCACCCGGCAGGCCACAGCCTCAGCGGCGGCTGAGCTGGAAGCCCACGTCGGTGACACCCGGCAGGATTTCGCGCCGCATGTTGTGGCGGATGGTGACGTGCAGCGAGTCGCCCTTGTCCAGGTGTCCCGCCGTGATGGGGAAGGTGTACTGCCAGAAGCCCACGCCCCGGCCCCGCGCCGTGCCGTCGGCATTGACGAGCTGGCACGCCAGCGTGTCGGCGACGACGCGTCGCGAGGGCAGCACGGTCTGCTCCACCACCACCGTGAGGCCCATGAAGGGGTAGTTGTTGCTGATGCGCATGCCCATCCTCGACACATAGTCGCCCGCGGCATCCACTGGCGGCACGTCGAAGACGAGCGTGTCGTTGCGCTCCCATCCCGCCACGGGCGTGTGGGCATAGCGGTCGTACACCCTGTTGCGCGTGCAGGCGGCCAGCGCCAGCATGGCGGCCAGCAGCAGGAGAAGCCGTCTCATGATGCAGGCTGGTTGCTGGTTGCCGCGGGCCGCGGCCCCTGTTGCGCCGGCGTGGCGGCCTGGGTCTGGGCGGCTTGCGGCTTGGCCGCGCCCGGGGCCTTGCCCTGGGGCTTGGCTGTGCCCTGGGGGTTGGCGGCCTTCCGGTTCTTGCTCTTCTTGCGGCGCTTCTTCGCCTTGTCGAACCGCGTGAGGTCGGCCTCGGCGAGCAGGTCCACCGGCTTGCGTTCGGGCGCGGCCTTGCCGTCCTCGCGCAGCGAGAGCGGCTTCTCGCCCCGCCGGTTCATCTGCATCACCTCGCGTGCCCGGCGGGCCGAGATGGTCTCCACGTTGGCCGCGAGGTTCTTGTCGGTGGAATAGGTGCACTCGCCGGTGAGGATGTCGGTTTTGAAGAGATGGTAGTCGCTGTCGAGCGTCTGCAGCACCACGTCCTTGGGCGGCAGTCGCCGCGCTGCGTCCAGGTAGTCGTCCACCTCGTAGTTCAGGCAGCACTTCAGCTTGGCGCACATGCCCGCGAGCTTCTGCGGGTTGAGCGAGATGTCCTGCACGCGCGCCGCCGCGGTGCTCACGCTTGAGAACGACTTCATCCACGTGGCGCAGCAGAGCTCCCTGCCGCAGGGCCCCGTGCCGCCGATGCGTCCGGCCTCCTGGCGCGCGCCGATTTGCTTCATCTCGATGCGCACGTGGAAGGCCGCGGCGAGGTCCTTGATGAGCTGGCGGAAGTCGACGCGCTCGTCGGCGATGTAGTAGAAGATGGCCTTGTTGCCGTCGCCCTGGTACTCCACGCCTCCGATTTTCATCTTCAGCCCGAGGTCCTTGGCGATTTGTCGGCTCTGGATCATCGTGTCGTGCTCGCGCGCCTTGGCCTCGCGGTATTTCTCCATGTCGACGGGCTTGGCGATGCGGTAGACACGCTTGATGTCGTCGGGCGACTTCAGCCGCGCCTTCCTCACCTGCAGCTTCACAAGGCGTCCGGTGAGCGTCACCACCCCGATGTCGTGTCCGGGGCTGGCCTCCACGGCCACGGTGTCGCCCTTCTTCAGGTCGAGGCCGTTCACGTTGTGGTAGTAGCCCTTGCGCGTGTTCTTGAACTGCACCTCCACGAGGTCGGTGGTGCGGTCGTTGCCGGGCACGTCGGCCAGCCAGTCGTAGGTGTTGAGCTGCTTGTCCTGCCGCCCCACGCCCCTGGCGCAGAGCCCGCGGTCGCAGCCGTGGCACATCTGGAAGTCTATGTCGTTGTAATTCATCTGTTGGCGTTTATATAGAGATATGTTGTGGCGGGGCCGCGCCCCGCTGTGTTGTCAGGACTGCCGCCCCACCCCGCCGTTGCGGATGAGGACGGCCATGTTCAGGGCCAGGTCGAAGAAGACGATTCTGGCGTTGGCGTTCTGGCCGATTTCGCGGATGGCGCGTCCCAGCTGGCCGGCGATGTCCACCACGTTGGCCTCGTTGACAAACCGCGCGAAGTTCTTCGCGAAGCCCTCCTCGGCCTCGGTCATGTAGTTCAGCTCCGGCCGGTGGAAGTTGTAGACGAAGCTCTCCCTCACCATGTGGAGGAAGTAGGCCAGCATGCGCTTCTGCTTCTCGCGGCCGAAGCGCGTGCGGTCGGCCACGTCGTCGCTCCACGCCTTCATCTTCCTCACGTCGCGCATCCAGCAGAGCCTCATCAGCAGGATGAAGAGGTCGAGGAAGTCCCGCTTCTCGCTGTCGGCCCCGAGCTCCTCCAGGGCCTTGTTCCAGTTGCCGTTGGCCACGCGCGCCACGCGCCGCGCCGTCGCCTCGCCCACGCCCCTGCGCTCCACGAGGGCCCGGGCCAGGCTCTCCTCGTCGATGCGGCGGAAGTGGAAGCACTGTGTGCGGCTCCTGATGGTGCCGAGGATGCGGCCCGGGTCCTCGCTGACGAGGATGAACACGGTCTGCGCGGGGGGCTCCTCGAGCAGCTTGAGCAGCTTGTTGGCGCAGTCGGCGTTCATGCGCTCGGGCAGCCAGACGACGCTCACCTTGTAGCCGTGCTGGCTCGACTTCATGCCGAGCTTGTGCTCCAGCGACGCGCTCTCGCCCACGGTGATGACGGCCTGCTGGTTGGCCGCCCCCATCTCGCGCATCCACTGGTCCAGGGTGAAGTATGGCCCCCCGGCCAGCAGGTGCCGCCACTGCGCGATGAAGTCGTCGCTCTTGGGCTTGTAGTCGCCCGCGCTGCCCGCCGGCTTGATGGTGGGGAAGGAGAAGTGCAGGTCGGGGTGGGCCCAGTTGCGCAGCATGGGGCTGTCGCCGAGCAGGCGCGAGGCCAGGGCCAGGGCCAGGGCCATCTTGCCGCACCCCTCGGGGCCGGTGAAGAGCATGGCGTGGGGCACGCGCCCGCCGTCGGCGAGGCGCTCCAGCGCGGCCTTGGCCTCCTGCTGGCCTATGACTTCGTCGAACTTCATCCTTACAGAATCCTCCTCATGATCTCGCACACCGAGTCGACGGCCGACACGGTGAAGAAGTGCACGTTGTGGAAGCCGTGGTCGTAGAGCTCCCTCACCTGCTGCACGCCCCACTCCACGCCCAGGGCGCGCGCCTCGTCGTCGGTGGCGCACTTCGTGGCCTCGCGGGCCAGCGCCTCGGGGAAGTCCACATGGAACGTCTTCGGCACCACGCTGAGCTGGGTGAGGCGGGCGAAGGGCTTCAGCGCCGGCACGATGGGCATCGTCACGCCCATGCGGCGGGCGCGGTCGACGAAGGCGAAGAAGCGCTCGTTGTCGTAGAACAGCTGGGTCACGGCGAACTCGGCGCCCAGGTCCTGCTTCTCCTTCAGCCGCAGCAAGTCCTGCTCCAGGTTGGGGGCCTCGTCGTGCTTCTCGGGATAGCAGGCCACGCCGTAATGGAACGGCTCGCCGGGGTGGCGGATGGGGGTGCCGTCGGCGAAGAAGCCCTCGTTGAAGCGGTTCACCTGGCGTATCAGGTCGGTGGTGTGGGCCCAGCCGCCCTTCAC
>CAZVWX010000140.1:0-5270 GCA_964631105.1 uncultured Prevotella sp.
GGTGGTCCAGGCCCACCACGACGGCGCGGTGCGGGTCGCAGAGGATGACCTGCGCCCCCATGTCGATGAGCTTGTCTACAAAGAAGAGCCTGCTCTCGAACATCTTCTGGTGGATGAGCACGCTCCCCCGGGCCTGTGTGGCCACGACGAGGAGCACCGAGATGAGGTCGGGGGTGAGGCCGGGCCAGGGCGCGTCGCTCAGCGTCATGATGGTGCCGTCGATGAACGACTCCACGGCATAGTGCTTCTGTTCGGGAATGACGAGGTCGTCGCCCTCCACCTTCACCTTGACTCCCAAGTGGCGGAAGGCGTCGGGAATGAGGCCGAGATTGCGCACCGAGACATCCTTGATGCGTATGCCCTGGCCGCACATGGCCGCCATGCCGATGAAGGAGCCCACCTCAATCATGTCGGGCAGCACCTTGTGGCGCGCCCCGTGGAGCCCGTCGGTGCCGACAATGGTGAGCAGGTTGCTCCCGATGCCGCTGATGCGGGCCCCCATGGCGTTGAGCAGATGGCACAGCTGCTGGATATAGGGCTCGCAGGCCGCGTTGTAGACGGTGGTGGTGCCGTCGGCCAGGACCGAGGCCATGATGACATTGGCCGTGCCCGTGACCGAGGCCTCGTCGAGCAGCATGTAGCATCCCTTGAGGTGGCGCCCCTGGATGCGGTAGACGTCGCGCTCCTCGTCGTGCACGAAGCGCGCGCCAAGGCAGTGGAACCCCAGGAAATGGGTGTCGAGCCGCCGGCGCCCAATCTTGTCGCCGCCGGGCTTGGCCACCGTGGCCCGGCCGAAGCGTCCGAGCAGCGGCCCTATCATGAGCACGCTGCCCCGCAGGGCCGAGCATTTGCGCACGAACTCTATGCTGTCGAGATACTCCAGGTCGAGGTCGTCGCTTTGGAAGGTGAGGTCGCCGGGAGCGTTTTCCGTCACCTTCACGCCAATGTCCTTGAGCAGCCGGATCATGTTCTCAACGTCAAGGATGCGCGGGATGTTCTTGATGCGCACGGGCTCGGCGGTGAGCAGCGTGGCGCAAATCACCTCCAGGGCCTCGTTCTTGGCCCCCTGGGGCCTGATGGTTCCGTGGAGCGGGTGCCCGCCCTCGATGATGAACGACTCCATAGGCTTCAGTGTCTCTTCTTGCCCTTCTGCACGGGGGCGGGTTCCACCACTTTGTTGAACTTGAACCGCTCCAGGTCAATCTGGATGTTCCCGTCGGTGAACCGCGCCAAGTCGGAAGCCACCTTCTCGTTGTCGCTCGAGCCGTGGCTCCAGAGCACGAGGTCGCGCTTCATCTGGTTGGCCGTCTGCCTCACCAGCTCGTCGCGCTCCGGCCCCGGGGCCATGGTCTTGAGCTTGTCGAAGATTTCGAAGACCATGTGCCCGTAGTGCTTCACGGGAATCTTGGCCATGGGATAAGGCATCGGCTTCGGCTTGTCGGCCATCTTCTTGGCCTCGCCGATGTCGAAGGGATAGTCGATGTCGAGCTTGAATCCGCTCATGATGGCCAGGTGGTCCCAGAGCTTGCGCTCATGGTCGGCGGTGCCGCGCGTGGCCGGCGACATGCGGTCCATCACGGCAATGATGGCTTCGGCGCAGCTCTGCCGCAGTGCGCGGTCCTCGATGGTCAGCGCGTAGTCCACCATGTTCTGTATTTCCCGTCCGTAGGCGGGAAGCACCAGCTTCTCCCGCTGCGTGTTATAGTCGAGTCCTTTGATATTCATTGGTTGTCTTTTACAGTAATTTCTTGGGTTTCTTGGCCACGAATTCCTTCAGATAGAAGGGCACGTAGTAGGCCACGTCCTCGTATTTCCCCTCGGCGACGCGCTTCTCGGCCAGCGGGAACATGTTCTTGGCCAGGGGCTCGACGCCCTTGATGAGGCGGGCGTTGGGATGGTTGATGGCGTCCATGCACTTGGCGGCCCCGTCGCCGAAGAAGTAGACCGGGCCGCGGTCGAGGTACTCGCGGTAGGTGCCGGCGTCGACGACATCGGCCTGCACGGGCCTCACCTCGCGGAGCGCACGGTCGAACACCTGCGCATACACCTCCATCCGGCGTGCGTCGATCATCGGCACGAGCAGCGCGTCCTCCTCCTTTATCATCTCGCCCAGCAGCACGGGCACGCACACCACCTGCAGCGTGGGCACGCTGATGAGCCTCAGCCCGCGCCCGTAGCAGAGGCCCTTGGCCATGCTCGCGCCAATGCGCAGGCCCGTATAGGAGCCCGGGCCGCCGCTCACGGCCACGGCGTCGACGGGAATGGCGTGGTTGTCGGCGAAGGAGAGGGCCTCGTCGACAAACACCCCCAGCCGCTCGGCGTGGTTCGGGCCGCTGCGGTCTTCCTTGCTGAAGATGCACTCGGCGTCGTTGCTCACGGCCACGGAGCACACGCGGGCACTTGTCTCAATGTTCAATATACACGACATATGATTGCTTTTCGCTGGCGCCGCTTCGGCGACGCGGAGCCATTTTGTGTGCAAAGATAGTGATTTTCGCGCAATAAGTTTCTCTTTATCATGGTTTTTTAGTACTTTTGCCGAAAAATAAACGTATAGTCACCATGATACAGTCGATGACGGGTTACGGCAAATCGGTGGTAACCTACAAGCAAAGGAAAATCAACGTGGAGCTGAAGTCGCTCAACAGCAAGGCTCTCGACCTGTCCACGCGCATCGCACCAGCCTACCGTGAGAAAGAAATGGAAATCAGGCAGTACCTCTCGAAAGAGCTGGAGCGTGGCAAGGTGGACTTCTCCATCTGGGTGGAGAAGGACGACCTGCTGGCCTCGGCCCCTGTCAACGAGGCCTTGCTGGGCAGCTACTACCGACAAATCAAGGACATCCTGGCCCGTGAGGCCATTCCCGAGCCCGCCGACTGGCTGGCCACGCTGCTGCGGCTGCCCGACGTGACCACGCGCAACGAGGACGACGAAATCGACGAGGACGAGTGGCAAGCCGCACGCGGAGCCATCCGCGAGGCCGTCACGGCGCTGAAAGCGTTCCGCCGCCAGGAGGGGGCCGCCCTGGAAAGGAAGTTCAACGAGAAAGTGGACAACATCGAGCGCCTGCTGGCCGAAATAGAGCCTTTCGAAAAGTCGCGCGTGGAGAAAATACGCAAGAACATCGTCAAGGCCCTGGAACAGATTCCCGAAGTCGACTACGACAAGAACCGGCTGGAGCAGGAGCTCATCTATTACATCGAGAAACTCGACATCAGCGAGGAGAAGCAACGGCTGGCCAACCACCTGGACTACTTCCGCGAGACCATGAGGGACACGCGCCCCGTGGGCAAGAAGCTCGGGTTCATCGCCCAGGAGATGGGGCGCGAAATCAACACCACCGGCTCGAAGAGCAACCAGGCCGAAATGCAGAACATCGTGGTGAAGATGAAAGACGAGCTCGAACAAATCAAGGAGCAGGTGCTCAACGCGCTCTGACGGAGCGGAGGGCTGGCGAAGCAACACTGCCGATGTGACGAAAACCATGGGAAAATGAACGCAGACCAACAGGAAACCAACAAGGCTGGAAGGCTGAAGACAGGCAGGCTGGTCATCTTCAGCGCACCGTCGGGCTCGGGCAAGCGCACCATCGTGAAATATCTTATGGACGAGCACCCCGAGCTGGAGCTTGCCTTCTCGGTGAGCTGCACGAGCCGGACGCCGCGCGGAAGCGAGCGCGACGGCGTGGAGTACTTCTTCGTCACGCCCGACGAGTTCCGCCGGAAGATGGAGGCCGGCGAGTTCCTCGAGTACGAGGAAGTCTACCCCGGATGCTTCTATGGCACGCTGAAGTCGCAGGTGGACGCCCAGACGGGGCGCGGCGAGAACGTCGTGCTCGACATCGACGTGGCGGGAGGCTGCAACGTCAAGGACATCTACGGCCGGCAGGCGCTCAGCATCTTCATCCAACCGCCCTCGATAGAGGAGCTGCGCCGACGGCTCCGCCACCGCGGCACCGATACGCCCGAGGTGATTGAGCGGCGGCTGGCCAAAGCCAGCACCGAAATGGAATACGCGCAGCGGTTCGACCACATTGTGGTGAACGACGACCTGGCCCGCGCCGAGGCCGAGGTGCTGCGCCTGGTGACCGACTTCCTCGCCCGATGACAGCCTCGCAGCAACGGGCGCCCTTGCGCACCGGCCTCTTCGGAGGCTCGTTCAACCCCATCCATACGGGCCACGTGGCCTTGGGGCGGAGCATCATCGGGGCCGGACTGGCCGACGAGGTGTGGTTCATGGTCTCGCCGCAGAACCCCTTCAAGCGCGACCTGCACCTGCTCGACGACTCGCTGCGCCTGTCCATGGTGCGCAAGGCCCTGGCCGGCGAGCCCGGCCTCGTGGCCTCCGACTACGAGTTCGCCCTGCCCCGCCCGTCGTACACGCTGAACACCCTGCGCCGCCTGGAGGCCGACTATCCCGACCGCCAATTCATCCTCATCATTGGCGGCGACAACTGGGAGGCCTTCGACCAATGGTACGGGCACGACGAAATCCTGGCCCGCTGGCCCGTGGTGGTCTATCCGCGCTCGGGGGCCGCGGCCACGGATCCCGCCAAGCCGCTGCCCGAGGGCGTCACCCTGCTCCACACGCCCCTGCTGCCCGTCAGCAGCACGGCCATCCGCCAACGGGTGCGACGGGGCGAGCCCATCACGGGCCTGGTGCCCAGAACCATCGAACAAGATGTGAAGAATTACTATACAAGATAAAATGAACAACCGCAAGCATCCGAATCGTACCAAGGCCTGGTACTGGCACTACCAAGGCCTGGTAATGACGTTACCAAGGCCTGGTAATGACGCTACCAAGGCCTGGTAATGACGCTACCAAGGCTTGGTAATGGGCGAGGACGCGCAGTAGGACGCCCTTGGACGATTGCGAATGCGCATGTTAGATAAAGGTAAACCGATGAAGCAACTGCTGAAATGCCTTGGGTGGATTTTTGCGCCCTTGAGGAAGAATGCCACATTCTTCATCTTCATGTACATCCTGGGCGTGGTGTGCGCCTGGGCCACACTGCCCAACACCCGTGGAGCCGAAATCTACGGGAACCTCTATCTGGAACTCTTCCTCGACCTCTACGTGCTGTGCCTCGTGCTGGCGGTGCTGCCCCGGCGCGTGCGCCGCTGGGTGAGGGCGCTGTTCTATGTGGTGCTCTATGCGGCCGCCCTGGCCGACGTCTACTGCTTCGTCAAGTTCGACAGCACCCTCAACCAGTCGCTGCTAATGATTGTGGGCGAGACCGACGCGAGCGAGGCCTCCGAGTTCGTCTC
>CAZVWX010000141.1:0-5269 GCA_964631105.1 uncultured Prevotella sp.
ACAGCCGCCTGGAGAACCTCCTGCAACAGGCGAGCAAGCTGCGCCGCATATATATCGGTGACGGCTGGGACATGTCAAATGCCAAAGAATACGTCACGGGCGCTGCGGGCGCACAAAGCGACTATCTAGCATGCTTTGTAACCGAGACGGGAATGCAGGAAGGCATGTTCTATTGCTGCGCGAACCTTGTGGGGGCCAACGGCACGACCTACAGCGACGCGAACAAGGACATAACGTACGCCCGCAACGACTGCGACGACAACATAGGCTACCTGACCCACCACTTCGAGCTCAAGGACACCAAGGACGACGACGGCGCGCTGGTGGCCTCCATCTCAGGCCTGCAGACAGCCACTCCCCCTGAGGTGTACCTCGTCGACAAAGATGCCGGCGAGGGCGAGCCTGTGGAGACCCGTCTGACGCGCACCCTCGCCGCCGGCGGATGGAACACGCTGTGCCTGCCTTTCGACGTGCCCGCCGATTTGTTGCAGGACTACGTGAGCAACAACGGCCTGACGCTGCAGACGCTTTCCAGCGCGTCCTACGACGCGTCGACGGGGACGATGACGGTGACGCTCACCACCGTCACCGACGACGGCATCAAGGCCGGCACGCCATACTTCGTGACGGTGACCACAGCCATCGAGAACCCCACCTTCGCCAACCGGCTCTACACGGCGACGACGGGCAGCACCTTGGGCGGCGGCGCCATGACCATGACGGGATGCATAGCGCCGGCAACCATCGCCAAGAACGACAAGAACCAACGCTTCGTCACCACCGCCGGCACACTGAAATACAACAACACCGGCTCAAAAATCAAGGGCATGCGCGCCTACTTCACCCTGCAGGGCAGCGCGGCGTCGTCGAAGGCCAGCACCATGGCCGTGACTTACCTGCTCGACGACGAGGCCACGGCCATCAGAGGCATCAGCAGCGACGAGCCTGCGGCCGACGCTCACTGGTATGACCTCGGCGGACGCCGCCTGCCCGCGGCGCCGACGGCGACCGGCATATACATTCATAAGGGACACAAGATAAACATCGTCATCGAATAAAAGGGATAACAATGAAAGGAATGCATAGCGGAAGGATTTACATAAGGCCTGCTGCCGGGATAGTACGAATTGGCAACGGAGAGATGATGGGCGGGCTCACAACGGGCAGCGGCGGCGATCCGTGGGAAGAGGGCGCCGCAAAGGAGAACGTCGTGCCCGATGAAAATGAGGACAATGAAGGCCATAGGGGAAAAGACGTGTGGGCCGAATGGGACGATTGACCCGCCCGTGATGTCTGGTCGGGGACGAGGGCTTGCTCTGCAAAGGGCAGCGCGGACATGATAGCCTGCGGAGACCGCAGCGTGCCACCTTGTTTCGTTCCGCCATCACGCCAAAAGCCGGATGCCCTCAATTTTTTTAGGCAAATGTTTGCTCAATTAGAATTAAGTCCTTATTTTTGCAGCAAACTACAGAAAGATTATGAAAGAAAAGAAAGCGTTAACCCTGAAGACCCTCACCAAGAGCAATGTGTGGGATGTTCAGGAGAACGATGTCTTCCGCATGTGGGACGCCGCCGAGAAGGACGCCGACCTGCGCGACAACCAGCGCCACTACATCGACGTGATACGGAGCGCCTTCGACATTGAGGAAATCAACACCGACAACCCGGACGTGCTGAAAAAATACGAGGAGCGCGGGTTCAAGACTGGACAGGTGCGCCTCGGCGACAGCGGCAAGACGCGCTGGGCCATCAAGAAGCGGCCCATCATGCGCGTCACCGACCTCACCTACGAGAACATCCACCACATCTCGGCCGTGAAGCTCCTTGAGGTCATCGACCGCAATTTCGGCGGAGGATGGGACAGCCTCTCGCAGAGCATCCAGGACATCATACAAAGCGGGTTCGACATCAGCACCACCACGCTGCCCAAGGACCGCCTGCACAAGGCCGGGGGCATGTACGAGAAGAAGGTGAACGACGGCTACGAGGTGCTGGAGATTCCCAAAGGCACGTGGGTGGAGGCCATCTTCGCCAAGGAGAAGCCGAAGATGGAGAAAGTGCGCGTGAAGTTCGACGACATCGACGAGCTCGACCGCAAGGGCGAGCAGCCCGAGACGCCCGACGGGGACGAGGAGGACGCACCCGAGGTGGACGACCACTACAACGACCCCGACGAGGAGGAAGACCCCTTCGACGACGCCAAGCTCACGGCCGAAAGCTACCGCACCACCATCGACGAGAACCCCGAGGACCTGAACCTGGAGGCCGAGGACATCGCCGAGGAAGACGAGCCCGACTATTAAAAGCGGGGAGGGGCTGGGCATGGCAGAGCCTTTGGCAGAGAGAATGAGGCCGCACACGCTCGACGACTACGTGGGGCAGCGGCACCTCGTGGGCGAGGGTGGCGTGTTGCGCCGGATGATCGACAGCGGGCACGTGAGCTCCTTCATCCTGTGGGGGCCCCCGGGCGTCGGCAAGACCACCCTGGCGCACATCGTCGCCCATCGGCTCGACGTGCCCTTCTATACGCTCAGCGCCGTGACGAGCGGGGTGAAGGACGTGCGCGAGGTCATCGACAAGGCCGGGCGCAACCGATTCTTCAACGCGCAGTCGCCCATCCTCTTCATCGACGAGATTCACCGCTTCAGCAAGAGCCAGCAGGACTCGTTGCTCGGCGCCGTGGAGCGGGGCGTTGTGACGCTCATCGGCGCCACCACCGAGAACCCGTCGTTCGAGGTCATCCGCCCGCTGCTCTCGCGGTGCCAGGTCTACGTGCTGCAGCCCCTGGGGCGCGACGACCTGCTGCAGCTGCTGCACCGGGCCATCAGCACCGACACCGAACTGAAGAAGAAGCACATCGAGCTGGCCGAGACCGGCGCGATGCTCCGCTACAGCGGGGGCGACGCCCGCAAGCTGCTCAACATCCTGGAGCTGGTGGTCGACGCCGCCGCCGCCGACAGCGTGACCATCACCGACAGGATGGTGGAAGAGCAGCTGCAACAGAACCCCCTGGCCTACGACAAGCAGGGCGACATGCACTACGACATCATCTCGGCCTTCATCAAGAGCATCAGGGGAAGCGACCCCGACGCAGCCCTCTACTGGCTGGCAAGGATGATCGAGGGGGGCGAGAAGCCGGAGTTCATCGCCCGCCGGCTGGTAATCAGCGCCGCCGAGGACGTGGGGCTGGCCAATCCCAATGCCCTCCTGCTGGCCAACGCGGCCTTCGACGCGGTGATGAAGATAGGCTGGCCCGAGGGCCGCATCCCCCTGGCCGAGGCCACGGTCTACCTGGCGGCGAGCCCCAAGAGCAACTCGGCCTACCTGGGAGTGGAAGCGGCGAAGGCGCTGGTGCACGAAACCGGCAACCTGCCCGTGCCGCTGCCGCTGCGCAATGCGCCCACGAAGCTCATGGCCCAGCTGGGCTACCACGACGGCTACAAGTATCCGCACGACTACCCCGGACACTTCACGCCGCAGCAGTATCTGCCCGACGAGGTGAAGGACCGCCGCCTCTGGCACGCGCAGCACAGCCCCTCCGAAGAGAAGCTCTACCGTTGGATGCAGGCTTGCTGGGGCAAGCGGTTTGAGGAGTAGGAACACGGAATGCCGCCTGCCGGGCGCGTGACGCAGCAGGGGCGGCGGAAAGTAGGAGAAGGAGAACATGAAAATCGTAGAATTAGACGCATATGCGGCCAATCCCGGCGACTTGAGCTGGGACGGCCTGAGGGCTCTTGGCGAGCTCACGGTGTACGACCGCACCAGTCCCGGCCAGGTGGTGGAACGGACCCGTGAGGCCGACGCCGTGCTGACGAACAAGGTGGTGCTCGACGACGGCACGCTCTCGCAGCTGCCCCGCCTGAAATACATCGGCGTGATGGCCACGGGATACAATGTGGTGGACACGGAGGCCGCGCACCGACGGGGCATCGTGGTGACCAACATTCCGGCCTACAGCACCGACAGCGTGGCCCAGATGGTGTTCGCCCACATCCTGAACATCACCAACCGGGTGGACCACTACGCGCGCCGCAACCGCGAGGGCGGGTGGAGAGCCAATCCCGACTTCTGCTACTGGGACGCGCCCCTGCACGAGCTTGCGGGCATGACGCTGGGCATCGTCGGACTGGGCCACATCGGCAGCAAGGTGGCTCGCATCGCCGTCGACTTCGGGCTCGACGTGTTTGCCTATACCAGCAAGAACGCGGCAAGCCTGCCCCCCGGCATCCAGAAGACCACCCTGGACGGGCTCCTTGCCGTGAGCGACATCCTCACGCTGCACTGCCCGCTCACGCCGGCGACGCATCAGCTCATCAACGGGCAGAGCCTGGAGCGGATGAAGCCGGGGGCCATCCTGATCAATACGGGCCGGGGACCGCTCGTCGACGAGCAGGCCGTGGCCGAGGCCCTGGCCTCGGGACGGCTTGGAGCCTATGGCGCCGACGTGATGGCCGCCGAGCCGCCGGCCGCCGACAACCCCCTGCTGGCCCAGCCCAACGCCTTCATCACACCGCACATAGCCTGGGCCACCGTGGAGGCGAGGCAGCGCCTCATCGACACGTGCGTGGACAATCTGAAGGCGTTCGTCGCCGGCGAGCCCATCCATGTAGTCAACGCCTAGTCACCCACACCATTCGTTCCATCCGTGCTCTACGAAGATCCACAATTTGTACGCAACCTGCAGGAAGTCGTCGAGTTTGTCGGCACGTTCGCCTTCGCCATGTCGGGCATCCGACAGGCGGCGGCGAAGCATTTCGACTGGTTCGGCGGCTTCGTGTGCGGCTTTGCCGTGGCCATCGGCGGCGGCACCATCCGCGACGTCATGCTGGGAGCCACCCCCTTCTGGATGACTTCGCCCATCTATATCGTCTGCACCATCCTGGCGCAGGTGGTGGTCATCGTGTTCCATCACTATCTGAAGCGGCTCGACAACACGTGGTTCGTCTTCGACACCCTCGGCCTGGCCCTGTTCAACATCGCCGGCATCCAGAAGGCGCTGGCCCTCGGGCAGCCGTTTTGGGTGGCCATCATCATGGGCTGCATTACGGGCGCGGCGGGCGGCGTCATCCGTGACGTGCTGCTCAACAGCGTGCCCGTCATCTTCCGCAAGGAAATCTATGCCATGGCCTGCTTCCTCGGGGGCGTGGCCTACTGGGTGATGTGGACGCTGGGCGTGAGCCTCTACATCACCGTGGCCGGCAGCTTCCTGGTGGTGAGCGACAGCCGTTTCCTGGCCGGGCGCTAACACATCATCCTGCCCCTGCTCCAT
>CAZVWX010000142.1:0-5257 GCA_964631105.1 uncultured Prevotella sp.
CCCGTGCGCGACACGCACAGCATGAAGGATTGCGTCCGCGCCTGCTACGAGCTGGCCCGTCCGGG
Organism: uncultured Prevotella sp.; assembly: GCA_964631105.1. GTDB lineage: Bacteria > Bacteroidota > Bacteroidia > Bacteroidales > Bacteroidaceae > Prevotella. The sequence goes on from CAZVWX010000142.1 coordinate 66, forward strand.
CGACACCGTGCTGCTCTCGCCATGCTGCGCCAGCTTCGATTTGTTCAAGAACATGGAGGACCGTGGCGACCAGTTCAAGGCCGACGTGAGAAGCCTGTGACGTGGGAATGACGAAAAGGAAAGGATAGGCAAGGCATGAACAAGACTATCGCCAACATCTTCAAGGGAGACAGGGGCATCTGGATGATCTTCTTCTTCCTCTGCATGATCAGCATCATCGAGGTGTATTCGTCGTCCAGCTCGCTCACCTACAAGGGCGGCAACTACTGGACACCGGTCATCCTGCACGCCAGCCGGTTTCTCGTGGGCGCCGCCCTCATGGTCGTCATACAGATGATTCCGTGCCGATGGTTCAAGGTGGCCACGCCGTTCCTGCTCATCATCGCCGCCCTGTTCCTCATCCTGGTGCTCACGCCCTTGGGCAAGTCCACCAACGACGCGCACCGTTGGTTCACGTTCTTGGGCATACGGTTCCAGCCCTCTGAAATCGCCAAGGGAGCCATGGTGCTGGCGGTGGCCCAAATCCTCAGCGCCACCCAGACCGAAAAAGGAGCCGAGCCGTGGGCCTTCAAGTGGATTGTGCTGCTGTCGGTGCCCTTCCTCGGGCTCATCATGTTCGAGAACCTGTCGACGGCCGTGCTCCTGGGAGCCACCATCCTGGGCATGATGTTCATCGGGCGCGTGCCGTGGCTGCAGCTGGGCAAGCTGGTGGGTGTGGTGATGCTTGCCGCGGCCTTCTTCCTGTGCCTGGTGCTCGTTGTCGGCGACGACAAGGAGGAGCCCACCCCCGACATGCAGTACACCGAGAGTCTGGTCGAGAAGAAGGATCCCGGCATGCTGGAGAAGTCCTTCCACCGTGCCGACACCTGGAAACGGCGCATCAAGGACTTCTCAAGCACCAAGAACGTGGCCCCGAAGGATGTCGACCTGGACAACGACGGGCAGAAGGCGCATGCCGCCATCGCCATTGCCAGCTCGAACATCATCGGCAAGGGCCCCGGCAACTCGGTGGAGCGCGACTTCCTCTCGCAAGCCTTTTCCGACTTCATCTTTGCCATCATCATCGAGGAGATGGGCATCGAGGGAGGCGTCTTCGTGGAGCTGCTCTATCTCATCCTGTTCTTCCGCACGGGCCGCATCGCCAGCCGGTGCGAGAACAACTTCCCGGCGTTCCTCGCCATGGGCATCGCCATGCTGCTGGTGACACAGGCCATGTTCAACATGCTGGTGGCCGTGGGCCTGGCGCCCGTCACCGGGCAGCCGTTGCCGCTGATCAGCAGGGGTGGCACGTCCACCATCATCAACTGCGTCTACCTCGGAGTGATTCTCAGCATCAGCCGCTCGGCCAAGAAGCGCGACACGGCGTCCGACGGCGGAGAAGTGCGGACGGCTGCGGCCAAGAAGCGCGTGGACGAATAAAAACAGACGGGAAATGATGGAAAGAGAAAAATTTTAATTACTTTTGCCAAACAAACAACGAGGGATATGGAGAATGAACTAAGAATCATCATCAGCGGAGGCGGCACCGGAGGCCATATCTTCCCTGCCGTGTCCATTGCCAACGCCATCAAGGCCAAGCGCCCCGATGCCAAAATCCTCTTCGTGGGAGCCGTGGGGAGGATGGAGATGCAGCGCGTGCCGGCCGCCGGCTACGAAATCAAGGGCTTGCCCGTGAGGGGGCTCATACGCCCGCTGTATTCCTTGAAGAATGTCGGCGTGCTCGTCGACTATCTGCGAAGCAAGCATATGGCGAAGCGCATCATACGCCAGTTCAAGCCGATGGTGGCTGTCGGCGTGGGAGGCTACGCCAGCGGGGCCGCCCTCGACGCGGCCCACAGCATGGGCATTCCGTGCCTCATCCAGGAACAAAACTCCTATGCGGGCAAGACCAACAAGATGCTGGGGGCCAAGGCGCAGAAAATCTGCGTGGCCTACGACGGCATGGAGCGCTTCTTCCCCGCCGGGAAAATCATCAAGACGGGCAATCCCGTGCGCCAGAATGTGGTCGACGCGGACATCTCGAAGGAGGACGCGCGCCGGAAGTTCGGCCTCAAGCCCGACCGCAAGACCGTCCTGCTCGTGGGCGGCAGCCTGGGGGCCCGCACCATCAATGAGGCGGTGAGACGCCATCTCGACGTGGTGCGCGACAGCGACGTGCAGTTCATCTGGCAGACGGGAAAGTACTACAACGACGAGATGAATGCCGCCGTGAAGGCTTTCGGCAAGCCCGACAATCTTGTCGTGACCGACTTCATCGCCGACATGGGGGCGGCCTACAGGAGCGCCGACCTCGTGGTGAGCCGTGCCGGGGCCAGCAGCATCTCGGAGTTCTGCCTCATCGGGAAGCCGGTCGTGCTCGTGCCAAGCCCGAACGTGGCCGAAGACCACCAGACGAAGAACGCCATGGCGCTGGTGAACCGCGACGCCGCCCTCTACGTGAAGGACGCCGACGCGCCCGCGACGCTGCTCAAGGTGGCCCTCGACACCGTGCACGACGACAGGAAACTGGCCTCGCTGAGCGCGAACATCAGGCAGCTGGGCGAAAAGGATTCGGCAGCCATCATCGCCGACGAGGTCATCAAGCTTGCAACTGAAAACAAATCATCATGGAACTGAAAGATATCAAATCAGTGTATTTCGTAGGGGCGGGAGGCATAGGCATGAGCGCCATCGCCCGCTTCTTCATCCACAGGGGGCTTGTCGTGGCCGGCTACGACAAGACTCCCTCGGAGCTCACGAGGCGCCTTGAGCGTGAGGGCATGCTCATCCACTACGAGGAAGACGTCGACGAGATTCCGCACGCGTGCCGCGACCCGAAGTCGACGCTGGTGGTCTATACCCCCGCCATTCCCGCCGCCCATGCCGAGCTGTGCTTTTTCCGCCAGGGCGGATTCGAGGTGCAGAAGCGCGCCCAGGTGCTCGGCTTGCTCACCCGAAGCCACAAGGGGCTCTGCGTGGCGGGCACGCACGGCAAGACGACGACATCCACCATGTGCGCCCACATCATGCACCAGAGCCACGTCGACTGCAACGCCTTCCTCGGCGGCATCTCGAAGAACTACGCCACCAACTACATCCTCTCCGACCACAGCGACTATGTGGTCATCGAGGCCGACGAGTTCGACCGGAGCTTCCACTGGCTGCGCCCGTGGATGACGGTCATCACGGCCACCGACCCCGACCATCTCGACATCTATGGCACCAAGGAGGCCTATCTGGAGAGCTTCAAGCACTATACGGAGCTCATCAAGGCGGGCGGTGCGCTCATCATCCACACTGGACTGGAGATGCGACCCAACGTGCCCGAGGGGGTGCGCACCTACACCTACAGCCGCGACGAGGGCGACTTCCATGCCGAGAACGTGAAGATAGAGAACGGCGAAATCACGTTCGACTTTGTTTCACCCGTAGAGTCGGTTCCGGGCATCCGGCTCGGCCAGCCCGTCCCCATCAACATCGAGAACGGCGTGGCTGCCATGGCCCTGGCCCAGCTGAACGGCTGCACGGCCGAGGAGCTCAGGTATGGCATGAGGACCTATGCGGGGGTGGAGCGCCGCTTCGACTTCAAGATTCGCAACGCCCGCCACGTGCTCCTGTCCGACTACGGCCATCATCCCAAGGAAATCGAGCAGAGCGCGAGGAGCCTCAAGCAGCTCTATCCCGACCGCAAGATTACCGTCATCTTCCAGCCCCACCTCTACACGCGCACCCGCGACTTCTACCGCGAGTTCGCCAGTGCCCTCAGCCTCTTCGACGAGGTGGTGCTCACCGAAATCTATCCTGCACGCGAGGAGCCCATCCCCGGCGTGACCAGCCAGCTCATCTACGACCATCTGAAGCCGGGCGTCGAGAAGTCGATGATACGGAAGGACGATGTGGTCGACTATGTGAAAAGCCGCGACTTCGACGTACTTGAGGTGCTCGGGGCAGGCAATCTGGACAACGAAGTGCCGCAAATCGCCAAGGTGCTGCTTGGCAAGGAGGGTAAATGAAGGTCAACTGGAAGAGAACGGTCATCGTAACCGCCGACTTGGTGCTGGCGGTGTATCTGGCTTTCGGGTTCACCAAGTTCAACAAGCCCGACGACGCCGGGCAGATTTGCACGCAGGTGAAAATCGACATCCGCGACGAGAAGTCGAACGGGTTTCTCACCACCGAGGACATCAAGAACCGCCTGGAGGACAACCGGATGTATCCGCTCTCAAAGCCGATGAGCGATGTCAACGGGCGGGCCATCGAGGACATGCTCCGGAAGAGTCCCTTCGTGAAGACGGCCGAGTGCTACAAGACCACCGACGGCCACGTCTTCATCGCCCTCACCCAGCGCATGCCCATCGTCCGCATCAAGAGCGTCAACAACGACGACTACTATCTTGACGACCACTTCCAGGTGATGCCGAACACGAAGTACACCAGCGACTTGATTGTCGCCACGGGACACATCAGCCGGTGGTACGCCCAGCGCTACATCTCGCTGCTTGCCGACGCGCTCATGGCCAGCGACTTGTGGAAGAACCAGATTGAGCAAATCAACGTGCTGCCCGACCGGGGCGTCGAGCTTGTCCCGCGCGTGGGCAACCACATCGTCTATTTGGGACAGCTGCCCGAGAGCCGCGACCGGAAGGTGAGGGCGAAGGCGGTCGCCGACTTCGTGAGCCGCAAGATGACCCGGCTCGAGAAGTTCTACAAGTACGGGCTCTCGCAGGCTGGCTGGAACAAGTACAGCTACATCAGCTTGGAATTCGATAACCAAATCATTTGCAAGAAGCGCCCGGTGACGCGGACGGAGCCCGCACAGGCCCAGCCCCCGCGCCCGGAGACAGAAACAGAAGGAAACGTTTAGAACATCACTACAAGACATATGGCAAAGGAATTTATCGTAGCTATAGAATTAGGCTCGTCGAAGATGAGGGGCGTCGCAGGCCAGAAGAACCTCGACGGCAGCATCAACGTGCTCGCCGTGGCCGAGGAGGACTCGACCAAGTGCATCCGCAAGGGTGTGGTTTACAAGGCTGACCAGGCCGGGCAGTGCCTGGCCAGCATCATGAAGAAGTTGAAGAACGCGCTGAAGCAGGAAATCACACACGTCTATGTGGGCGTGGGGGGACAGAGCATCAGGAGCGTGCGCAACATGATTGCCAAGGACCTGCCCGAGGGCACCTTCGTCTCGCAGGAAATCATCAACGAGATGA
>CAZVWX010000143.1:0-5254 GCA_964631105.1 uncultured Prevotella sp.
GTGGCCATGGACGCCGCGCGCACGAGCATCCGCCTGGGTGCCGACGTCACCGTGCTCTACCGGCGGTCGCGCGAGGAAATGCCTGCCATTCAGAGTGAATACGACGAAGCGGTGAAGGAAGGCGTGAAGTTTGAATGGGAGACCACGGTGGAGGAGTTTCTGCCCGGAAAGAACGGACGGCTGGCCCAATGCCGCCTGAAGGGACCCCAGGGAGAGCGCTTGGAGCCCTTCGACCGCATCTTCCTGGCCATAGGCAGCCGTCCGGCCAACCGCATCGTGAGTACCACCGACGGCATCGAGGTAGACGAGAAAGGCTACGTGAAGGTGGTCGACCGCCCCATGGGCATGACCACGCGCCGCGGCGTGTTTGCCGGTGGCGACGTGGTGCATCGGCCGCAGACCGTTGTGCTGGCCATGAAGGCCGCCAAGGACGTGGCTCAGGGCATTGCCCAGTATGTGGATGCCATCCACCTGCTCGCCGACGCCAACCGCATCGAGGAGGAGGCCCGCAACGCCTGAGCCCCCGCCACGGGCTCCGGGGGCTTGTCACCAACACACCTTGTTATTTATGATGAAAGAGAAAAAACTTATATTCCTTGCCGCATGGCTCTCATGCACCCTTGCCGCATGGCTCTCATGCACCCTTGCCATGGCGCAGGGCACCCTTGCCGACTACAACCGCGCCTACTCCCTGGCCAAGGCCTTCAGTGCTGACTCCGTCTACCACTGGGCCCGCGACGTGGCGTGGTGCGATTCCACCCATCGGTTCCACTATCGTGTCTCCACTCCCGAGGGTGTGCGCTTCGTCCTGTACGATGCCGACACGGGTGCGAAGACCGTCTATGCCAGTGCCGACGAGCTGGACCGTGCGTTGGGCAAGGCTCCCGCCGCAAGCCGGCCTACCTTCGGCCGCCGTCACGAGCGGCACTGGATGGAGGTGGACGAGGAGAAGGAGGCCTTCCCCGTGGCCTCGCCCGACGGGCGGCAGGAGGCTTACATCGAGGGCTGCAACGTGGTGGTGCATCCCGCCGGGCAACCCTACACGGAGAAGCGCGTGCTCACCCAGGACGGCACCCTGGGGTGCTATTATTCCAACCGCATCCTCTGGAGCCCTGACGGCAAGTACATTTTCGTGTGCAAGCGCCGCCCGGTGGAGAAGCGCTACGACTACTATGTGGAGTCGTCGCCCGCCGACCAGTTGCAGCCCATCCTCCACAAGCAGGAGTATGCCAAGCCCGGCGACGCCCTTCCCCAGAAGTTCCCCGTCATCATCGAGGTGGCCACGGGGCGTGTTGTCGAGGCCGACGCCTCCAGCATCGGCAACCAGTACGAGCTGGAGTCGATGCAATGGACACCCGACAGCCGCGAGGTGACCATGGAGTACAACCAGCGTGGGCACAAGCTCTACCAGCTCCTGGCCATGGACGCGCTGACGGGGAACCTGCGCGTTGTGGTGGAGGAACGGTCGGACAAGTTCGTCAACTATCCCCGCATCTTCCGCCAGTTCATCCATCAAGGACGGCAACTGGTGTGGACCAGCGAGCGCGACCAGTGGAACCACCTCTACCTCTTCGACGTGGATCGTGGCAAGCTGGTCAGGCAAATCACCCGTGGAGCGTGGTGCGTGCGCGACGTGCAGTGGATTGATGAGGAGCGCGGCGAGGTCTACTTCTCGGCCAGCGGCGTCAATCCCGACGAAGATCCCTACCTTATACATTATTATAAGGTGGGCCTCGACGGGCGCAACCTGCGCTGCCTCACCCCCGGCCGCGGCACACATACGGCTTGCTACAGCACCGACCACCGCCTGTTGGTGGACACCTACTCGCTGGTGGACACCGCCCCGCGCACCGAGTTGCGCTCGGCCGCCGACGGCAGTCTTGTGAGCGTGGTCGAGGAGGCCGACCTGTCGCTCATCCGAGCCAAGGGGTGGCGTGCCCCCGAGCCCTTCGTCGCCATGGGGCGCAACGGCAAGACCCCCATGTACGGCATCATCCAACGCCCCACTAACTTCTCCCCCACACGCTCCTATCCCGTCATCGAGTACATCTATGCCGGGCCGGGCGATGCCTATACGCCCAAGGGCTTCGTGCCCTACAACTGGAACACCACCGCGCTGGCCGAGCTGGGCTTCGTCGTGGTGCAGCTCGATGCCATGGGAACGGCCTGGCGGGGCAAGGCCTTCGAGGAGGTGTGCTACAAGAACCTCAAGGATGCCGGATTCCCCGACCGCGAGCTTTGGATCAAGGCCGCCTGCGAGAAATACCCCTACATGGACAGCACGCGCGTGGGCATCTTCGGCGCCTCGGCGGGCGGTCAGGAGAGCACCACGGCCGTACTCCTGCACGGCGACTTCTACAAGGCTGCCTACAGCAGCTGTGGATGCCATGACAACCGCATGGACAAAATCTGGTGGAACGAGCTATGGATGGGATGGCCCGTCGACTCCAGCTATGTGGAGTCGAGCAATGTCTGGCTGGCTCCGCGCCTGGAGCGGCCACTGATGCTCGTCGTGGGCGAGCTTGACGACAATGTCGACCCGTCGAGCACCTACCAGGTGGCCGACGCCCTCATCCGCGCGGGCAAGGACTTCGAGCTCGTCGTGCTGCCGGGCGTCCACCACACCATGGGCGAACGTTTCGGCGAGCACAAGCGCTTCGACTTCTTCGTGAAGCATCTGCTGGGGGTCGACTCGCCGCGGTGGGCCGACATCTCCACCCGATGACGCCACGCGATGGGAATCTGACAACAACTAACCTGACAATACAGATGAACAAAAGAGACATCAGATGGACGGCGAAGTGGCAGGCCATCATCGACTTCATGAAGGCCAACAGCCGCAACCCGTCCAAGCACAAGTCAGACGAGCGATTCATGCTCGACTGGATCAAGTTCAACCGCAAGGCCCTGCGCCACGGCACAATGAACGACTCCCGCCAGGAACGGATGCAGATTCTAGAGAAGCTCCGCGCCTGCCTCGTGCGCCCCAACCAGCACGTGTTGAGGCAGCTGCCCGGGGAGGACTCCGGGCAGGAGGCGTAAATAAAGCTGCCGGAAAGCAAACATCATTTTAATTTTATATTTATAAGCACAATGAAACACAACAAAATCTTCGTGCTGGCCTTGCTGCTCGTGACGGCCCTCGCCGTCCATGCGCAGCAGCTGGGCCCCATCCCCGTCGACAAGGATGTGCGTATAGGCAAGCTCGACAATGGGCTGACCTACTACCTGCGCCACAACAACTATCCCGAACACGTGGCCGACTTCTACATCGCGCAGAAGGTGGGCTCCATCAACGAGGACGACGACCAGCGCGGACTGGCCCACCTGCTGGAGCACCTGGCCTTCAACGGATCCGACCACTTCAAGGACAACGACCTGCAGAAGTATCTCGAGACCATCGGCGTGGCCTATGGACGCAACCTCAACGCCTACACCAGCATCGACCAGACGGTGTACTACTTCACCGATGTGCCCACACGCCGCGCCTCGGCCATTGACAGCTGCATGCTCATCCTGAAGGACTGGTCCAACGGCATCACCCTCTCGCAGAAGGCCATCGACGACGAGCGTGACGTGGTGCACAACGAGTACCGCATGCGCATGGTCGGGCAGATGCGCATCCTCGAGCGCGCCCTCCCGCTGCTCTATCCCGGCAGCAAGTACGGACAGCGCCTGCCCATCGGACTGATGAGCGTCGTCGACAGCTGCAAGCCCGAGACGCTCCGCGCCTACTACCACAAGTGGTACCGCCCCGACAACCAGGCCATCATCGTGGTGGGCGACATCGACGTCGACCACATCGAGGCACTCATCAAGAAGCTCTTCGGGTCCATCACCGTGCCCCAGGGAGCGCCCAAGGTGGTGCCGGAAACCGTGCCCGACAACCCCGAGTCCATCTACGTCATCGACAAGGACAAGGAGATGAACTATGATGTCTTCGAAATCGACACGAAGCACGAACCCGTGCCCGACAGCCTCAAGACCGACGCGGCCTATCTCGTACACAAGTACGTCGCCGGCATGGTGGGCTCCATGCTCTCCGCGCGCTTCGACGAGAAGGCGCAAGAGCCCGACTGCCCCTATCTGCAGGCCGGCGCCAGCTACGACGAGTTCCTCGTCTCGCGCGTCAAGGATGCCTTCTCACTCTCCGGAATGGCCAAGCCGGGCAAGATGAAGGAGGCCTACGCCGCCGCCCTCACCGAGGCCAAGCGCGTGCACGACTATGGTTTCACCGAGACCGAGTACCAGCGGGCCAAGGACGAGTATCTGAGCACGCTGGAAAAGGCCTACACCAACCGCGACAAGACCAAGAACGCTGTCTTCACCAGCGAGTATGTGGACAATTTCATTGACAATGAGCCCATACCCTCCATCGCCGACAACTACCAATTCTTCAAGATGATTGTGCCCAACCTGCCCCTTGAGGTAGTCAACGACATGGCCCGCGAGCTCACCGCTCCCACCGACACCAATATGGTCTCGCTGCTGATGATGCGCGAGACCGACGGGGCCACCTATCCCACGGCCGACGACCTCCGCCAGATTGTGGCCCAGGTGAGGGCCTCGCAGGTTACGCCCTATGTGGACAACGTCAGGCAGGAGCCGCTCATCAAGGAGACTCCCAAGCCGGGCAAGATTGTCTCCGTGGAGGAGAACAAGGCACTGGGCTTCAACCTGCTCACCCTCTCCAACGGCGCACGCGTGGTGACCAAGAAGACCGACTTCAAGGACGACGAGGTGCGCTTCTCGGCCGAGGCCGACGGCGGCTTCACATCCTTCCCGCAGACAGAGGGATGCCACGTGAGCATGATGGACAACATCGTCGACGCCAGCGGCCTCGGCGAATTCTCAAGCACCGAGCTCACCAAGGCCCTCGCCGGGAAGCAGGTGCGCCTGGCCTCCAGGCTCGGGCAAAACTACCACGGCTTCACCGGCATGGCCATGCCCAAGGACTTGGAGACGCTCCTCCAGCTCGTCCACCTGAAGCTCACCAACGTCAAGCCCGACGAGAAGAGCTTCGGCAACCTCGTGCAGACCTACATGGCCATGGTGCAGAACGTCGACAACAACCCGCAGCTCATCTTCAGCGACTCGGTCCAGAGCACCGTCTTCTGCGGTAACAAGTTTGTACGCCTGCCTTCCACCGACGACCTCGCCGCCATCGACTACCAGCACACGCTCGACCTCTACCGGCAGCTCTTCGCCAACGCAGGGAACTACACGTTCTACTTCGTGGGCAACTTCAACGAGG
>CAZVWX010000144.1:0-4738 GCA_964631105.1 uncultured Prevotella sp.
TAGATTTTGAAGAGCAGCCCCTTGCCCTCCATGACGGGCTTGCCGCTCATGGCGCCGATGTCGCCCAGCCCCAGCACGGCGGTGCCGTTGCTGATGACGGCCACGAGGTTGCCCTTGTCGGTGTACTTGTACACGTCGTCGGGATTGTTCTGTATTTCCAGACAGGGATAGGCCACGCCGGGCGAATAGGCCAGGCTCAGGTCGGTCTGGGTGCGGTAGGGCTTGGTAGGCTTCACCTCAATCTTGCCGGGACGGCCGTTCTCGTGATACTTCAGGGCGGCTTCTTTCGAAATCTTTACCATAATAGAATGTTGTATAATCGTTTTTTGCTTTCTCTCTTGCTTGGGAATGTGCGCATTGCACACAAAACCTTAATTTGTGCACAAAGTTACAAAAAACGATTCAATCGGAACAAGCTTTTCTTGTTTTTTTTGTATCTTTGCGATGAAAATCAAGCCAACAGCCATGAAACGGTCCCTTCTACTGTCTTTGATGCTAATCCTGGCAGGAACGGCGTGCGCCGCCAGGGCCATGACTGCCAGCGCCCCCATCCTTGCGGGCTTCCACCCCGACCCGTCGGTCTGCCGTGTCGGAAGCGACTATTACCTCTGCAACTCGTCGTTCACGTGGTATCCCGGACTGCCGATATACCACAGCACTGATTTGGCGCACTGGGAGCTTGTGGCCCACGCCATCGACCGCCCGGGCATGGTGTCGCTCGACGGCGTGAAGGACAAGGACGGCGTGTGGGCGCCGACCATACGCCACCACGACGGCCTGTTCTACATCTTCTGCAACGTTTCCAATGGCGGCAGCTTCTTCATCCCCGCCCGGGAAGTGACGGGGCCGTGGAGCGACCCGGTGTTCGTCAGGCACGAGAAGGGCAACAAGGCGACGGGCATAGACCCCGACATCTTCTGGGACGACGACGGACAGGCCTGGTACCTCTCCAACAGCGGGAAGTTCCCCGGCAGGAAGCACACCGGCTCCACGGCCATCTACCTGCAAAAGATCAACCTGGAGAAAGGCACGCTGGAGGGCGGGAAGAACTTCATCGCCACCGGCCACGCCTTCAACGCCAAGCATGCCGAGGGCCCGCACCTCTACAAGATTGGCGGCAAGTACGTGCTGCTGGTGGCCGAGGGCGGCACGGACTACTACCACGCCGTCACGATACTGACAAGCAGAAGCATCACCGGCCCGTACCTCGCCCAGCAGAACAACCCTGTGCTCAGCAACCGGCAGCTCGGCCACAAGTCGCCGGTACAGTGCGTGGGGCACGCCGACCTGGTCCAGACGCCCGCCGGCGACTGGCATGCCGTCTGCCTGGGCAAGCGCATGGTCTTCAACCATGACTCCACCAAGGCTTACGCCTTCACACGCGAGACCTTCATCGTGCCCGTGGCGATAGAGGACGGCGAGTTCTACTTCAATCCCGGGCATGGATGCATAGACGGCTCCCCCATGTTCCCCAAGAAGGAGCCGGGGGCAACCCCGCCCGCCGGCCCCGCCCCATCCCAAGGAGAGGGTGGGGGTGAGGCCCTCCAGTGGTACTACGAGCGCATTCCCCACAAGGAGTTCGCCACTTGGATGGATGAAGGCCGTCACTCATCGCCGGCCACAGCCTCCTCCCCTGCCGCCGCGGAAGGGGGAGCGACACCCCGGCTGCGAATCAGCCTGCTTCCCGCAGTCCTCGACTCCCTCGTCTCCCCCGCCTTGGTCATGAGCAAGGTCTCGCCCTCGGGCTTCGAAGCATCGGCCAGGCTGTCGTTCCAGACAAAGAAGGGCAACGAGGAGGCGGGCATCGTGCTCCACCGCAACAGCCAGGCCTACATCGCCGTGCTGAAGGGGGCCGGAAGGTTGAGGGTCGTCGTGTGCGACCAAGGGCGGAAGACGGAAGCCGCCAACGTGCCTTGCACCTCCAGCGACATCGTGCTCGGAATGAAAGTGAGGGGACTGGAAGCCGTTGTAGAATATGGGCCGGACGCCTCCAACATGAAAGTGGCGGCACGGGTGAGCACCATCCCGCTTGCCGACTCGCAGCCCTTGAACCGCTTCAACGGCACAGGCTTCGGCCTCTACGCCACGTCGAACGGGAAAAAGACGAAGGCGAAGGCCCTGTTCTCCGACATTGCCATCACGCAGCACTAAGGCCCCGACCGCATCGCCTCCCGCATGAGCAAAGCCGCACGCCACGCCACAAAAGCCTCGTGGTGAAATGGCCTCTTTCGCTCCCGCCTGCGCTGCAAGCCACGCGCCGGAACGCGCGAGGCCTGGCTTCCCGCCAGGCGGGGCCGGATTGCGTTGTCAACTATTCTCCCATCGATTCGAAGAACGGCCTTCTTGCCATGTGTAAGCGGCCTTCTTGGCATCGAAGAAGGCCGTTCTTCGAGGCCAGGAAGGCCGTTCTTCGGACTGAAGAAGGCCGTTCTTCGAACCGACCCCCTGTTTTTCTCGCATCTTTACAAAACCGTAAGCAAAACGGGGAGCAAACCTCGCAGAATGTCACGAGAGCACGGCTTATCCCGACTTTCCGTCAAAGCTGTGATTTGGGATGATATGGAGAATATGTAAAGACATTTCCGATTCCGCCAGCCAACATCCCGGAGCGCGCGCCCCGCCCGCAGAGGGGCGGCCCCCGCATGCGGGGCTTGAGCCGGCTGTGGACTCAAAACCCCGGCATAAAGACGCCAAAAGCCGGCGTCGCAGCGCCGCCCAATGGTTAAAGTTTGCGCTGCGCCCGCATTTTTTCGCCCTTTTGGCGGGAAATTCGGGAAATTTTATGTAAGTTTGTCTCGAAAAAGCAATCTACCCGGAAAATCATGGTTTCGCAATACAAACAGGAACAGAAGAAGCGGATTCTCGACTATGCCATGGCGCGGTTCATGGCCAACGGCATCAAGTCGATAACGATGGACGCCCTGGCACGCGACCTGCGGATGTCGAAGCGCACGATGTATGAAATCTTCCACGACAAGGAGGAGCTGCTGCTTGAGGGGGTGAGGGCCTGCGACGACGACATCCACGCCCGCATGAAGGCCTTCGGCGAGGATGACGGCCACAACGTCATCGACATCCTGGTGGAGCTCTACCACCTGGAGATGGAAAAGTCGCGCAGGGTCTCGCCCGCGTTCATCCACGACGTGCACAAGTACGCGCGGCTGAAGGCCTACTTTGAGAGCCGGTCGAGGGAGGACGACGAGCAGGCGAAGCGCTTCTTCGACAGGGGCGTGGCCGAGGGATACTTCCGCGGCGACGTCGACTACCAGCTCCTGTCGCACATCGGGCGCATCACCATGAACGAAATCATCGCCAACGAGCTTTACAGGGAGTACCCCACCGACGTGCTCTTCCACAACTTCACCTTTGTCATCATCCGCGGCATCTGCACGCTCAAGGGGATGGAGACTCTCGACAGCAAGCTGCGATGAGAATCCTTGTGGCCATCGACTCGTTCAAGGGCTGCCTGGGCTCGGCCGAGGCGGGGCTTGCCGCCGCCGAGGGCGTGCGGACGGCGTGGCCGGGCGCCGATGTGGAGCGGCTCGTGGCGAGCGACGGCGGCGAGGGCATGCTCGGCATCTTCGGCGAGGTGCTGGGCGCCGGGGTGCGCCGGGTGGACTGCCACGACGCGCTCATGAGGCCCCGCGTGGGGCGCATCGGCGTGCGGGGCGACCTGGCCGTGGTCGAGGTGGCCGAGGCCTGCGGGCTGGCCCTGGTGGAGCCGGATCAGCGCCGTCCGCTGCGGGCGACAAGCTATGGTGTGGGCGAACTGGTGGCCGCGGCGCTCGGCATGGGCTGCCGCCGGCTCATCGTCGGGCTCGGCGGCAGCGCCGTGAGCGACTGCGGCCTGGGCATGCTGCGCGCGCTGAAGGACGCGGGCTGCGCCTTCTGGGAGTCGCCGGAGCGCGAGAGACCGCGCGTCACGCTGGCCTGTGATGTGGACAATCCGCTGCTGGGGCCGCGGGGGGCGGCGGCGGTGTTCGGCCCGCAGAAGGGGGCCTCGGCGGCCGACGTGGCCCTGCTCGACCGGCGGGCCGCCACCTTCGCCCGCATGGCCGCGGCGCGGTTTGGCTTCGACCGCTCGCAGGAGCCCGGCGCGGGGGCCGCCGGCGGACTGGGCTACGCCTTCATGCAGTTCATGGGGGCGCGCGTGGAGAGCGGCGCCCGGCTGCTGCTCGGGCTGGAAGGATTTGCAGAGAAGGTCAGGGGATGCGACGGAGTGATTACGGGCGAGGGTCGCGCCGACGCCCAGACGCTGATGGGCAAGCTGCCCTCGGTGGTGCTCAGTCTGGCCGGGGGCGTGCCCGTATGGCTCGTGGCCGGCCGCGTGGACCAGCGCGAGCGGCTCCTCGATGCCGGATTCCGCGCCGTCGACGCCGTCAGCCCCGCCACCATGCCGCTGGCCGAGGCCCTCCAGCCCGCCACGGCCCGCCGCAACATTGCCGCCACGGTGGCCCGCCGCATCGGGCAGGTGTTCGGCCGGGGGTAGCCGGCGCCCGGCGTCCCGCCATTTCGTTCACGAAGACTTTTTCCGCCGCGGCTTCGGCGTCAGCACGAAGCCCACCACGAAGATGGCCGCCGTGCCCAGCACGATGGCCAGATACTCGTGCAGGTGGGGCCCGGGCAGGTTGAGCACGCCCGCAAGCGAAATCCAGCCGATGACGGCCACGCCGCAGGCCACGCCCACGAGGGCCTGCACGCGCTCCGACCGTCGCACGCAGTAGCCCAGGAGGAACAG
>CAZVWX010000144.1:4748-5244 GCA_964631105.1 uncultured Prevotella sp.
CGCCCGAGAAGATGGAGCTCAGCGTCCACCACGCGTCGATGATGCTCTGCACGCTGAGCATGGCCACCGCCACGCCGACGCCCAGCAGTCCGGTGGCCGCGCTCGCCAGCCGGAGCGCCCGCACGGCCCCGCGGTCGGTGAGGCGGGGCGCGAGCGGGCGCACGTAGTCGGCCACCACGATGGTGGCGCTGCTGGTGATGCTCGTGGCCACGGTGCTCATGCCCGCGGCGAAGATGGAGGCGATGAGCAGCCCGCGCAGCCCCACGGGGAGCCCCGTGGCGATGAAGTAGGGGAACACGTAGTCGGGATGGGCGGCCACGGAGGCGGGCAGCAATCCGGGCCGCGCGGTGTAGTAGGCATAGAGCGTGGTGCCGATGAGGAAGAACAGCGCCGACACCGGTATGGCCAGCCAGCCGCCGAAGAGCGCCGAGAAGCGTGCCGCCCGCAGGTTGCGGGCCGTGTGGTAGCGCTGCACGTAGTTCTGGTCGATGCCGTA
>CAZVWX010000145.1:0-5229 GCA_964631105.1 uncultured Prevotella sp.
TGGGCACCGGCACGACCACCGACGCCACGGATGTGAAGTACGCCGTGACCTCCAGTGTGGCTGACATCTACAACGTCACCGTCGATGCGACGAAGACTGACGACAACACCCGCTACGGCGTGCCCGAAAGCAAAACCTACGACGTCATCGTGAAGAGCGCCGCCGGCACCGCCCTCTATGAGGTGATTTACGACAGCAAGGAGTTCGGCGACAACGGCCTCGACGACGAGATGGTGGACGGCAACCGCGTGAAGAACGCCTCGAAGATGGGCAAGCTCCACTTCATCGGCACCGGGGCGTTCACCCCGGGAACGACCTCGCTGCGCGAGATGCCCGGCATCACCGTCCGCTTCGGCACGGCTGCCGAGGCCAAGGACGGCTACAACGGCTACGAGAGCGGCTACTCCTACGGCGTGACGAGCATGGATGACGCCTACAGCACCGACAACACGACCTACTATGACAACGAGAAGGACGTGGTGGACGACGACCAGACCGCCGTGGCCCGCCACTACTTGCTCCTCGACGGCACCAACATCCCCGACGGCGCGGACACGCCCGATGCCGGATACATCGAGCTCTCGCCGCTGACGAACGGATTCCTCACCATCGACGCACGCTACACGGCCCTCACTGAAACCAGCAGCGACCTGTGGATCATCCGCGACACGAGCACGGGTGACGAGCAGGAAATCACGGCAACGCTGAGCGGCGGCGCCTATTCGAGCTCCTACGGCGAGAAGACGTTCGGCCTGCCCCTGCTGGCCGGACACACCTACGCCCTGTGGAACGACCAGATGTCGGGCTACATACACGGACTGGCCTTCGAGCCCGCCTTCATCGCCCTGGCCACCGACCACGACGGCTGGCACACCGCCACCACCTTCCGCAACGGCTATACCGGCTCGCTGCCCAAGCTGCGCTCGGGCGAGAACAGCACCATCACCTACAAGCTGCGCGACATTGCGAGCAGCACAGCCACCGAGCTGAGCGACCTCACCTCGGGCTACCACGCCTCCATCAGCGAGACGACGGGACTGGTGACGGCCCAGCAGCTCACCTCTGACGGAACGCTCACCGAGA
The DNA here is from genome assembly GCA_964631105.1 of uncultured Prevotella sp. Classification (GTDB taxonomy): domain Bacteria; phylum Bacteroidota; class Bacteroidia; order Bacteroidales; family Bacteroidaceae; genus Prevotella. The sequence goes on from CAZVWX010000145.1 coordinate 1,084, forward strand.
GCACTTCCACAAGCGACGACAAGACCAAGTTTGCCGAAATGGCCAACCGCGTGGTCGTCATCGCCAGCGTGAAGGGCGAGACCAAGAGCGACAACACCGTGGTGGAGAAGCGGCCGCACTACAACCTATACATCGGCAACATGCCCACCTACATCGTCGAGGACGGGGCCAACTTTGACCAGGGCTACCGCATCAGCACCACCAACATCCCCACGCGCATCTGGATGACGCTCGGCGGATGGGAACATGTGAACGACGCCACCTATCCCTACGGCAAGACCGACTCCAAGACGGGGCAGGACCTCATCGACGGATGGAAGACGGCCAAGATGGACTCGGTGGGACGCGACCAGATGACCATCGACGACTTCAACTATGGCTCGCAGGGCGAGCAGAACCCGATTGACGAAGACTTGAAGTCGTGGAGCGGAAGCCGGCAGGCCAAGCCCTGGAACGAGGCCAAGGTCAGCGCATCGGGAAGCACCGAGACCCTCGACGACCAAATCAACACCTTCTGCGTGCCCGTGCGCGGCACCTACCTGAAGTTCGAGCCCGAGGAGAGCGGGCGCCTCTTCCTCTATGTGCTGCAGAACGGCATGACCGACATCTCCAAGGGCGACAAGCAGAGCAAGTGGAGCAAGAGTGACGCCAAGTACCTGCGGCGCCGCGCGCTCTACATCGTCGACGAGACAGGACAGAACGTCAGCATCCCGTCGGGCTCTGAGGAAGGCGACAGCTGGAGCAACGTGGACGCATACCTCGCCACCGGCGGCAAGACCGTGACCACACGGTTCCCGGGCTACACCATCCCGAACAACAACTACTATTGCGACGGCATCACCCGCGTGGGATGGACCGACAGCGAGAACAGCGACTGGGAGACGGCCAGCAAGGAGGGCATGAAGGCGTTCACAATCAGCACCGACCTGAATGGCAAGAACAACAGCTGGGTGTCCAGCTACGACCACACGGGCAACAACACCACCGGCATGACGCTTACCGCAAAGGGCCAGGCCGCCATGGATGCCGACATCCAGCTCGTGACTGACTGGTGGAAGACCAACGCCGGTGTGTACAAGATCGACGGCAAACGCACGAGCGAATTCACATGCAGCAAGCTGGAAGGCCCCGACGAGGTGCTCAAGCTCAGCGACGGCGGATTCGTGCTGCCCACGAAGGGCTACGTGCGCTACACCTTCGAGGTGAAGGCCGGCAAGACGTACTATGTGTTCATGACCGGCTCGAAGCTCTACTTCTGCGGGTTCGGATTCCTGCCGCAGGGCTATACCAGCGACCCCACGCCGTGGCTCAACAGCACGAGCGGCATCTCGGAAGCCAACCTGAGGCGGGCCGACGGCGGCGCGTTCACACAGACGGTGTACGACAACCTGCCCGAGCCCGACGGCTCCTATAAGGAAGGCTCCACCGCAAAGACCAGCTCCACCCTCTACAACGGCACGGCCTTCGGCGGCAGCGACATCACGCTCAACGCCAGCCTGCAGAGCTCGGCCGACGGCAGCTATGAAAGCCAGAAGAGCACCATCATCAGCGGCACCAACACCGACCACCAGTTTGTCAACGTCAACCTGAAGCGCACCTTCCGCAACAAGCGGTGGGCCGGCATCTGCCTGCCCTTCTCGGTGAGCGAGACGCAGGTGAAGAAGGTCTTCGGCAGCAATGCCTCTGTCATCACCTTCGACAGCGTGCGCTGGGGACGCAAGGCCAACGACACCGAGCAGTTCCGCACCGTGCACTTCACGCGCCACGTGGTGCAGAACATCGAGGCCGGACGCCCCTACTTCGTCTATCCCGACAGCACGGGCGTTGACGAGGGAGTGGCCTTCACCCTCAGCGACAACTCCAACGGCCTGCGCTTCGAGCACGTCACCTTCGAGGGCGTGGAGCCGAAGGAGCTGGTAGGCTACAACGAGACGGCCTACAACGCCGACAACGCCATCTTCACCTACAAGGCGGCCGGCATCTACGACTGCGCGCGCGTGCCTTACTACAGCTACTACATGAAGCTGGGCAGCACCTCGGCACAGAGCTATCTGTCGCGGTTCACCACCAGCACGGAGAGCTATGTCACCGACCAGACGAAGTGGCCGCTGCTCATGGGCTACAACACCTACCTCTATCCCTACTCCGACGACGCCAAGGGCAGCGAGCTGGTGAAGACCGGCGAGGTGACTTCGGCCAAGATGGCGCAGTTCTGGATCAAGGGCTCTGAGATGAACGGCGGTGAGGTGACGGCCATCGACGAGCTCGTCGAGGACATCAACGTGCAGCAGACCCTGTTCGTCGACGGCGTCTACACCATCGACGGCAGGCAGGTGCGTGCCACCAACTCGCTCAAGGGTCTGGCTCCCGGCGTCTACATCATGGGTGGCAAGAAGTATACAGTGAAATGAAGAATCAATCCTGGCCGGGCCAGCGCCCCGTGCCCACCGGGCACGGAGCGGCCGGGCCAGGCCAATACACTCTTGACAATGATGAAGCAGAAAAAATACGAGCGGCCAGAACTTGAGATAATCCTCACCGACTCCAACCCCTTCATGGCGGGCTCCTGCCACACGGAGCTGAACAGCAATGAGAATGTGGTCTGCGATGCCGGAACGGGCACGGAAACAAAAGGCCCGGAAACGGGAAGCGAGACCGTGGTAGACCCCAATTGTACAACCCAAATCCAAGAGAGCAAGCGCGGCTCTTACAATGTTTGGAATGTATGGGAGGACTGAGACTGAACATGCTTTAAGGAACAAGAATAAAAAAAAGTTCCCCGCCAACGGCGACGTTGGCGGGGAACTTTTTTTATGGAGAGGCTGGCCGGACGCATGGAGGGCAGCGCCACCGTGCTGCGTCAGTGCGCCCGGTGGCGGGAGTTGTTCTTTTATCAGAAGGCCGAAGCCCTGTACCAGATGACGTTCCTCTTCTGCCGCCGCTTCCTGCCCCGGAAGGGCGACCGCACGGTGGACCAGATGGTGCAGGCGGCGCGGGCGAGCCTGCAGGAGCTGCGCGAGGACTACGAGGACTACCTGAAGTCGCGCGGCCTGGTGATATGGGCGAAGGGCCATCCGCGCTACGACGGGCTGCTGAAGTACTGCCGCCCGCGCAACCGCTACGAGGACTACGCGCCGTATGTGGCGCGGTGGAGCGACGAGGAGATGGCCAACACGGCGCTCACGCTCTGCCACATGACCGACCGGATGATGACGTCGTATCTGAAGCGGCTGGAGAAGCTCTTCATCACCCAGGGCGGCATCAAGGTGCGCATGTATGCCGCCCGCACGGGCTACCGCCGCAAGCAGGACGAGCTGCTGGCCTCGCTGAGGGCGGAGAACGAGCGGCTGAAAGGGAAATGCTGGATAATCTGGAGATTCTAGATATTCTAGACAATCTAGAGATTCTAGACAATCTAGATAATCTAGATAATCTAGACAATCTGGAGGAATCTGGAGAAAACGCAAGCGTGGGGCGGCCCGGCCGGGCCGCCCCACGCTGCTTTTCAGCCAGCCGGGAGGCAGGCTTATTTCTTCTTCATCCGGTTCTTCCAGAGCGCGGTCATGTCCTCGAGCGTCTTGCCCTTCGTCTCGGGCACGAGGCGCCAGACGAAGAGGGCGGCGATGAGGCAGATGACACCGTAGAGGCCGTAGGTGAACCAGTGGCCGAAGTCGTCGCCCTTGGCCAGGTGCATGTTGAACATCGGCACGAACGACGAGGAGACGATGAAGTTGAATATCCACTGGAAGGCCACGGCGATGGCGGTGGCGGTGCCGCGGATGGTGTTGGGGAAGAGCTCGGCCATGTAGACCCAGCAGATGGGGCCCCAGGAGAACATGAAGCTGGCCGAATAGACCATCAGCGCCACCATGGTGACCATGTTGAGCGAGTCGTTGCCGAAGGTGAGGGCCACGACGAAGGCTCCCAGGGCCATGCCCACGGAGCCGGTGATGAGCAGCGGCTTGCGCCCGAGCTTCTCCACGGTGAACACGGCCACGAGGGTGAACGTGATGTTGATGACGCCCATGATGACGGTCTGCATCATCGGGTTGCCCATGCCCATGTCGGCGAAGATGCGCGGCGCGTAGTAGAGCACGGCGTTGATGCCCACGGCCTGCTGGAAGACGGAGAGCATGATGCCCACGA
>CAZVWX010000146.1:0-461 GCA_964631105.1 uncultured Prevotella sp.
CGCAGCTCGTCGAGTTCCTTGCTGTAGCCGTCGGCAATGACGTCGCCTTTCGATATTAGCTGCGGCGGGTCGGGCTGTATCTCCTTCTCTATACGGTCGCGCAGGCTCTCGCACAGGTTCATCTGCTCGCCGAGGCGCTTCAGACTGTCGTTGTTGGCATAGAGGCACGCCGACTTTATGGGCTGTAAAGCCGTCAGCGCGTTTTTCAACTGCACTATCTCGCGCGGCGACACGCGTCCCACGGCCACCTTCGAGATGATGCGCTCCAAGTCGCCCACGCGGTGCAGCTGCTCGTCGATGACCTGCCTGAACTCAGGTGCTTTGAAGAAGTATTCCACCACGTCGAGGCGGTCGTCAATCTGCCTCACGTCCTTCAGCGGGAACACCATCCAGCGGCGCAGCATACGCCCACCCATAGGAGTCACCGTTCGGTCGATGACGTCCAAGAGCGACTTGCCGTC
>CAZVWX010000146.1:471-5218 GCA_964631105.1 uncultured Prevotella sp.
TTCCTGCATAGGCTGTAGCAGCTCCAACGAGCGGATGGTGAACTTGTCAAGCCGCACGTATTTCTCCTCCTCAAGGCGCTTAAGCGAGGTTATGTGGTTGATGTTGGTGTGCTGGGTCAGTTCGAGATATTGCATTATGGCGCCCGAGGCGATGATGCCCTCTTTGAGGTGCTCCACGCCGAAGCCTTTCAGCGACTTGGTGCCGAAGTGCTTCAACAGTTTTTGGCGGGCATTCTGCTCGGTGAATACCCAATCGTCAAGCTCGAACACGGTCAGCTTCGTGCCGAAATAGCGCTCAAACTCCTTCTTGCGGGCTTTGTCAAAGAGCACCTCTTTAGGCGAGAAATTGCCAATGAGCTTCTCCACGTAGTCGTAGGTGCCCTGCCCGGTGAGGAACTCGCCCGTCGAGATGTCGAGAAAGCTGATGCCGCAGGCCGTCTTGCCGAAGTGCACGGCGGCCAGGAAGTTGTTTTCCTTGTAGTTGAGCACGTTGTCGCCCATGGCCACGCCCGGCGTCACCAGCTCGGTGATGCCGCGCTTCACCATCTTGTCCATCTCCGTGAGGCCCTTCTTGCCCTTTATTTCCAGCCGTTTCTTCTTCGGGTCCTCCAGCTGGTCGCAGATGGCCACGCGCTTGCCCGCGCGGATGAGCTTGGGCAGGTAGGTGTCGAGGGCGTGGTGCGGGAACCCCGCCATCTCGATGTTCCCGGCGTTTCCGCCGTTGTTTCTCCGGGTGAGGGTGATGCCGAGGATGCGGCTGGCCTCCACGGCGTCGTCGCAGTACGTCTCGTAGAAGTCGCCGCACCTGAAGAGGAGCAGGGCGTCGGGGTGCTTGTCCTTCATCTGGAAGAATTGTCTCATCATCGGGGTGAGCCCGGCTTTATCTTTTGCCATAGTCAGAGTATGCTGTGTCGTCCGGCCCGTGATGGTTGCGGGCTGGTTTAGTCTGACAAAAGTAACCATTTTCCTTCGAAAGGCCAAATTTTGAGCGCGTTTTGTGCTTTTCCCCGTTGCGTGTGCTTGCGCCCCGGGCTCGCCGCGCCGGCGGCAGCGGGGTGGGGTGGGGCGGAGCCCCCTTGCGGCCTCACGGCAGCAGCGGGCCGGGGCCCAGGAATTTCCGGTGCAGTGCGGCCAGGCGGCCCCATTGCGTGGGGTCGTCGCTCTCGTCCTTGAGGGCGGTGCCGCTCTTTCGCCGTTGGAAGGCGTTGTCGATGAGCCATGCCAGCTTGAAGGCCGCCGGGGCGTAGTTCAGCCCTTCCGGCCGGATGTTCGAGATGCAGTTGCGCTCGCTCTCCAGCCGCCCGAAGTAAGGCTTGTAGGTCATGTAGACGCTCAGGCTGTCGGGCGACGACAGTCCCGGCCTCTCGCCGATGAGGATGGCCACGAGCCCGGCGTTCATGATGCCCGCGATGTCGTCGCCCAGGGCCACGCGGCTCTGGTGTGCCAGCACGACGGGCCCGAGCGAGAGCTTGAGGGCTTCCAGATAGGGCAGGAGGGCCGCCGTGAGGGGCACGGCCTGCTTGTGTACGGCCTTTGACGACAGGCCGTCGGCGATGACCAGCAGCACGTGGCATCCGGGATAGTGCATGCCCTTCAGGCGGGCGCGGCTCTGCGTGGAGAGCCTGCGCCCCAGGTCGGGGCGTGTGATGAATGTGGCGCGGTCGGCGGCCGAGCTCTCCACCTCGATGGTCTGCAGGTTCAGCTTGTGCAGCTCCTCGGCCACGCGGCGCGACTCGAAGGGCATGTGGATGGAGTCGCGGGCGCGGGCGTGGGCCAGGCGGAACTCCAGGTTGTCCTTGGTGAGCACGCTGCATCCCGTGCGCCCGAGGGCGATGCGGGCGTCGGTGAACTGGCGCAGGGCCGCCCAGCAGTCGCTCTCCTGCAGGTTTTCGGTTCTCACCGTGATGAAATTGTCGTCCATGTGGGCTTCCTTTCTCTGTCTTTTCTTCTTCTTTTGTGATGTCGGGGCTGTGCGTCGGGCGCGTTGCGGGCGCGTTTTGTCGGCCTTTCGGGTGATGGCTTCCGCCACCGGCTACATGTTCTCGATGCCGAGGAGCGCGTGCGAGGGCTTGGCCTGCAGGATGTTGCCCCGCTCGTCGAAGAGGCTCATCCGCTCCAGCCACTGCTCAAACTCGGGCGCGGGCCTCTTGCCGAGCATCTTGCGCGTGGCGATGATGTCGTGGAAGCTGGTGCTCTGGTAGCCCAGCATGATGTCGTCGGCGCCGGGAATGCCCATGACGTAGCTCACGCCCGCCACGCCCAGCAGGAGCAGCAGGTTGTCCATGTCGTCCTGGTCGGCCTCGGCGTGGTTGGTGTAGCAGATGTCGCAGCCCATGGGCAGTCCCATCAGCTTGCCGCAGAAGTGGTCTTCCAGTCCGGCGCGGGTGATTTGCTTGCCGTCGTAGAGGTATTCCGGCCCGATGAACCCCACCACGGTGTTCACCAGCAGGGGATGGTAGCGGCGGCACACGGCGTAGCAGCGGCACTCGCAGGTCTGCTCGTCCACCCCGAAGTTGGCGTCGGACGAGAGCGCCGAGCCCTGCCCCGTCTCGAAGTACATGCAGTTGTCGCCCACCGTGCCGCGGTGGAGCGAGCGCACGGCGTCGTAGCCCTCGTCGAGAATCTTCAGCGTGATGCCGAATCCGGCGTTGGCCTTCTCGGTGCCGGCGATGCTCTGGAAGAGCAGGTCGACGGGCGCTCCGCGGTTGATTAGCTCGATGCCGGTGGTGATGTGCGTGAGCACGCAGCTCTGCGTGGGGATGTCGTAGCGGCGGATGACGTGGTCGAGCATCTCCTCCAGATGGGTGAGCTGTGGCACGGAGTCGCTGGCGGGGTTGATGCCAATCACGGCGTCGCCGCAGCCGTACATCAGCCCGTCGATGATGCTTGCGGCGATGCCCTTCAGGTCGTCGGTGGGACTGTTGGGCTGCAGCCGCGCCGAGAGGCGCCCCGGCAGTCCGATGGTGTTGCGGAAGCGCGTCACCACGTGGCACTTCTGTGCGCCGAGCACGAGGTCCTGGTTGCGCATCAGCTTCGACACCGCCGCCGCCATCTCGGCCGTTATGCCCGGGGCCACGGCGGTGAGCATCTCGGGCGTGGTGTGGTCGTTGAGAATCCAGTTGCGGAACTCGCCCACCGTGAGGCCGCTCACCGGGGCGAAGGCCTGCGCGTCGTGGGTGTCGATGATGAGGCGTGTCACCTCGTCGCGGTCGTAGTCGACGAGCGGCTCTTCCAGGAAGCGTCGCAGCGGAACGTCGGCCAGGCACATCTGCGCCGCCACGTGCTCCTCCATCGTCAGCGCGGCGACGCCCGCCAGCTGGTCGCCCGACCTCAGGGGCGTGGCTTTGGCCATGAGCGCCTTGAGGTCGGGAAACGCGTAGGTGTTGTGCTGCAATACAATCTTGTACATGGGCTAAATGAGGATGGGAATGAGGTAGATGCCCAGCGCGACGATGGTGACGGCGGCCGTCGCCCAGGCCCACACCTTGTACTCGCGGTCGATTTTCCGCTTGGCCTGCGGCGTGGGCTCGTCAATCTCGCCAATCTCCTCCTCCAGCGTGGGCATCACGTCCTTGTGGCCGCGGGTGTAGAGGAAGAAGTAGAGGAGCGAGGCCGCGGCGATGATGCCTGCCGTGAGCAGGGCCATGCGGTCGGCAAAGCAGAGCATGAAGATGTAGACCACGATGGTGAACCAGGCGCCGAAGGTGGCGTGGGGTGCCTTGTAGGGGCGGTGCAGGGTGGGGTACTTCTTCTTCAGCCCCATGTAGGACAGGCACCCAATCATGTAGCACACGGCCAGCGAGATGAGCGACACCGAGGCGATGTAGGTGATGGAGTTGGTGGCGATGAGGATGAAGTTGATGGCGCCCACGAGCAGGATGGCGTTGTTCGGCGTCTTGAAGCGGGGCGATATTTTGCCCAGGAACTTCGGCAGCGAGTGGTCCTCGGCCATGGTGTAGATGTAGCGCGAGGGGGCGGCGATGCCGGGGTTGATGGTGCTCAGGTCGCCGCCGAAGGTGATGGCGATGCAGAGCAGGATGATGGGTGCGCCGATGAGGCCGGCGGCCTTCAGGCCCTCGGCATAGGGGGCGTCGGAGACGGCGATGATGCCGTAGAACTGCGGGCTGACCAGCGCCACGAGGAACCACTGGAAGAGGGCGTTGACGGCAAATACCAGGAACACCGAGAGCTTCAGCGCGCGCGGAAGCGTGTACTGCGGGTACTTCGTCTCGCCACCCATCGAGCAGCAGGTCTCGAAGCCCGTGTAGCACCACCACACCAGGCCGAAGATGTACATCATCTCCGAGAACGGCGGCATCTTGTCCATCGTGAAACCGCCGAAGTACTCCAGATGCACCTTCGGAATCATGTAGCAGAACCAGAGGATGGTCATTCCCCAGAAGAAGAACACGAAGGCGTTTTGCACCTTGCCGCTCTGCTTGATGCCCAGACAGTTGATGACCAGGAAGATGGAGACCAGCGAGCAGGCGATGACGCGGTCGTCGACGCCCGAGATGTCGAGCCCCAGCGCCGTCATCAGAATCTTGAAATAGTTGGAGAAGGCCAGCGTCTCGCCGGCGCCGATGCCCACCACCGAGATGATGTACTGCCAGCCGGCCAGCACGGCCCAGCCCTTGCTCAGCCCGCGCTTGGCATAGTTGTAGGTGCCTCCGGCCTCGGGCAAGGCCGCCGACATCTCTCCATAAATCAGGCTGGGCCAGATGGAGATGAGCAGGGAGGCGAAGGT
>CAZVWX010000147.1:0-5127 GCA_964631105.1 uncultured Prevotella sp.
GTAGTGCCGCGGCCGACACGCCCCGCGTGGCCCGTGACCGCTTTGCCCGGCCGCAAGTCATCATAACCTGCAACGGGAGGCAAATGCGCCCGGTGGTGAGAGCCCTGAACGAGTTTGAGCTGCGCCAGCGGGCCCGGGAGCTGCAAGCCCACGGCAACCGCGAGTTTGAGGCGGAGGTGAGGCGCACGTTCGGGTTCTCCATGAGCGTTCCCGAGGATATGAAGTCGGCGAAGCGTGCCGACGGATTCCTGTGGATGTCGAACGACAGGCCCGAGGGCATGCAGAGCCTCGTGGTGGTGAGGGGCGACGTGGCCGCGCAGCTGCGCCGCCACCTCAAGGGAGCCACTGACAGGATGCACATGCGCCTGATGCCCGGCGGACTGTGGGAGATGGAGGGCGACGCCATGGGAGGCCCCTACCGGAGCCGGCACGTTGACGGCCAGGGCCCCGACAGCATCACGTGCGTGGCCTTCGTCTATGCCCCGGAGGGAAAGAAACGGAACTTGATGCGGCAATTGGAGGCCGCCCTATATACAATTAAAAAAACAGAAAGGAATGGACGAGAATAAGAAAGTGCGTGTCGCCATCACGCAAGGCGATACCAACGGTATCGGATATGAGTTGATTTTCAAGACCTTCGAAGACCCGGAGATGCTGGAGCTGTGCACGCCCATCGTCTATGGCTCGCCCAAGCTGGCGGCCTATCACCGCAAGGCCCTCGGCGTCAACGCCCAGTTCTCCATCATCCAGAGCGCCGAGGAGGCCAGGCCCGGGCGCGTGAACCTGCTCAGCACGTTCGACGAGGAGGTGAAGGTGGACCTCGGGCAACCCACCAGCGAGTCGGGCATGGCCGCCCTCATGGCCCTCGACCGCGCCATGAGCGACTATCGCGACGGCCTTTACGACGTGCTCGTCACGGCTCCCCTCGACCGGGGAAACATCAACCCCGACGGCTACCCCTTCCCCGGGCACACCCGCTACATGGAGACCTGCGTGGGCGAGGGGCGGAAGGCCTTGCCCATCCTGCTCAACGAGCAGGTGCGCCTGGCCTTCATGACGGGCGACGTGGCGCTCAAGCGCGTGGCCGAGGCCATCACGAAGGAGGGCGTCGTGGAGCGGTGCACGCTGCTCCGCGACACGCTCGTGCGCGACTTCCGCATCTCCAACCCGCGCATCGCCGTGCTCGCGCTCAATCCGGGAACCAACGAGGACAACCAGCTTGGCGAAGAGGAGAAGAGCATCATCGTGCCCGCCATCGACGAGCTCGTGGACAAGGGCGTGGAGGCTTTCGGCCCCTATGCCGCCGACGACTTCTTCGGCCTGGGCTATTTCGCCGCGTTCGACGCCGTGCTGGCCATGTACCACGACCAGGGCATGGCGCCCTTCAAGGCGCTGAGCTCCCATCCGGGACTCATCCTCACGGCGGGGTTGCCCCTGGTGCGGACGGCCAGCGACCAGACACCCGACTATGAGCATGCGGGAAAGAACGTCGCCGACGAGTCGGCATTCCGCCATGCCGTCTATCTGGCCATCGACGTGTTCCGCCACAGGCACGACTTCGATGAGGCTGCAAGCAATCCGCTGAAGAAGCTCTACCGCGAGAAGCGCGACGAGAGCGACAAGGTGCGCTTCTCGGTGCCGAAGCGGCGCGCCGACGTGCCCTTCCCCAAGCGGCGCAAGGCGGAGGCCAAGGAGGCTCCCGACGCCGGCGCACAGGCGCCTTCAGCCGAGCCGGAGGCGGGACAGGCTCCAGCCGCGCCGGAGGGGAGCCTGGCGGACGACAATCCCATGCAGAATTGACGGAGGCCGGAGGCCTCGCTAACCTTGCATCCAGCCCGTGAGCAAGCGGTATCAGAACGTATTCTTCGTCTTCGGCTTGGCCGTGTTGGCCTTCATGGTGAGCCAGCTCGACTTCCATGTGGTGGGTCGGGGGCTGGCCCATGCGGGCTATTGGTTCTTTGCCGTGGTGGCTTTGTGGGCCGGTCTGTACGTGCTGAACACGGCGGCCTGGTGGCTGATTCTGCAAAGCGGCGGGAAACCGGGGCGTGAGGCTTCTGTGGAGGGCGGCCCCGGCGACGGCGGAGCCGCCGGCCGGCCCGGGCTGACCTTCTTCCACCTCTACAGGCTCACGGTGAGCGGGTTCGCCCTCAACTATGCCACGCCGGGCGGACTGATGGGCGGCGAGCCCTACCGCATCCTGGCCATCACGCCCTACGTGGGTGCCGAGCGCGCCACGTCGTCGGTGGTGCTCTATGCCATGACCCACATCTTCAGCCATTTCTGGTTTTGGCTGCTTTCGGCCTTCCTCTTCGCCGCGATCCATCCGGTGGGCGTGCCCATGGCCTGTCTGCTCCTGGCCGTTGTCGCCTTTTGCGCCATCGGCATTTGGTTCTTCCTCCGTGGCTACCGGCATGGGCTGGCCATGAGCGTGATGCGCGTGGCAACCCACATCCCGCTCGTCAAGGCCTGGGCCACGCGCTTCGTGGCCATGCATGGGCGGGCGTTGGCCAAGGTGGACGAGCAGATAGCGGCCCTTCACCGGCAGCGGCCCAAGACCTTCGTCGGGTCGGTGGCCCTGGAGCTGGCCTGCCGTGTGGCCTCGGCACTGGAAATCTATTTCATCCTGCGCGTGCTCATGCCGTCGGTCAGCTATCCCGACTGCATCCTCATCCTCGCCTTCACCAGTCTGCTGGCCAATCTGCTGTTCTTCATGCCCTTGCAGCTTGGCGGGCGCGAGGGCGGCTTCGTGCTCTCGGCCGACGGCCTCGGGCTCACGTCGAACGCCGGCATCTTCGTGGCGCTCATCGTGCGCTTGCGTGAGCTCATCTGGGTGGCCATCGGCCTCCTGCTCATCAAGCTGGAACCCCATCGGGAGCGGACGGAGCATTGAGCCCGAACCGATTTTCCTAACCTTTTTCCATAACTTCGTAACATCCCTTTCCGAGGAAAAGGCTATCTTTGCACCGGAAACAGAAAACGGTGCTGGCCCCGCCGACCAGATGGAAAAAAAAGAACAGGACAATGAAAAAGACATTTCAAGTGAATGGGATGCGGTGCCCGCACTGCAAGGCTCATGTGGAGGACGCCATCAAGGCTTTGCCGGGCGTGAGTGGCGCCGAGGCCAGCGTGGAGGACAAGCAGGTGACGGTGGATTACGACGAGGCCCAGGTGGGCGAGCAGGACATCCAGAAGGCGGTGAACGACACGGGGCGTTACGAGCTCGTGCTCTGACGCACCGTCGGGATCGGCCTCCCGCCGCTGGCCGGACGGTTGCGGGGGCGGGAGGATTCCGCCCATGGCGTTGGAGCCCATGGTGCTGGAAAGACGTTCGGCCTGTGGGGGAAAATTGACAACGAATAAGGAGAAAAGAGAAGATGAAAAGAACGATACCCGTGGTGGGCATGGCCTGCGCCTCGTGCTCGGCCAATGTGGAGCGCAAGCTCAGTTCGCTTGATGGCATTCACAGTGCGTCGGTGAGCTTGGCCGGAAGGAGCGCCCTCGTCGACTATGACCCCGACAAGATTACGCTGGGGCAGATGAAGCAGGCCGTCAACGACATCGGCTACGACCTGGTGGTGGAGGAGGGGCGCTCGGCCCAGGAAATCCAGAAGCGCGAATACACCGTGCTCAGGCGAAAGACGCTGCTCTCATGGCTGTTCGCCCTGGCGGTGATGGCCGTCTCGATGGGGTGGGTGAGCTTGGGCTCGTGCGACGCGGGCAACCAGGTGGCCTTGATTTTGGCCCTGCTGAACATCGTGTATTGCGGTCGCCAGTTCTATGTGGCGGCCTGGCGGCAGCTTTGCCATGCCACGGCCAACATGGACACGCTCGTGGCACTCTCCACGGGCATCAGTTTTCTCTTCAGCGCGTTCAACACGTTTTGGGGTGACGCCGTGTGGGGCGCGCGCGGCATGGAGTGGCACACCTACTTTGATTCCAGCGTGATGATTATCACCTTCGTGCTCACGGGGCGCCTGCTGGAAGAGAAGGCCAAGGACGGCACGGCCTCGAGCATACGCCAGCTGATGGGCATGGCGCCCAAGATGGCGCGTGTCGTCGACGGTGACAAGGTGGAGGAGGTTCCCATCAGCACCATCAGCGTGGGCGACATCGTCGAGGTGCGCCCCGGCGAGAAGGTGCCCGTCGACGGCGAGGTGATTTCGGCCGAGAGCTTCATGACCCCCGACGCAGCCTATGTGGACGAGAGCATGATAACGGGCGAGCCCACCCCGGCCGAGAAGAAGGCGGGCTCGAAGGTGCTTGCCGGCACCATTCCCAGCCAGGGAAAGTTCCGTATGAGGGCGCGCCAAATCGGCGACGAGACGGCACTGGCCCACATCATCCGCATGGTGCAGGAGGCCGAGGGCTCGAAGGCTCCCGTGCAGCGCATTGTCGACAAGGCCGCCCTCGTGTTTGTCCCCGTGGTGGCCGTGTTGGGCGTGGTCACGTTTCTGGCCTGGCTGGTGGCCGGAGGCACGGCTTGCCTGCCCCAGGCCATCATCTCGGCCGTGTCGGTGCTCGTCATTGCCTGCCCGTGCGCCATGGGGCTGGCCACGCCCACGGCCCTGATGGTGGGAATAGGCAAGGCTGCCCAGAAGCAGGTGCTCATCAAGGACGCGTCGGCGCTGGAGAACCTGCGCAAGGTGAATGCTCTCGTGACCGACAAGACGGGGACGCTCACCATACCCAACCTGAACGTTGACTTCACCAAGGCCGACGACCTGCCGCTGGAGGAGCGCGAGACGCTCAAGCCCCATGCCCGCGAGGCCATGCAGGAGCTGCAGCATGAGGGGATTGACGTGTACATGATGAGCGGCGACAACGACGAGGCCGCCCGCTATTGGGCCCAGAAGGCGGGCATCGCCCACTACCGGAGCCGCGTGCTGCCCCAGGACAAGGAGAATGTGGTGCGCGGCCTCAAGGCCGAGGGCAAGACGGTGGCCATGGTGGGCGACGGCATCAACGACACCCAGGCGCTGGCGCTGGCCGATGTGGGCATTGCCATGGGCAAGGGCACCGATGTGGCGATGGATGTGGCGCAGGTGACGCTCATGGGCAACGACCTCATGGCCATTCCCGAAGCCATCAGGCTGAGCCGCAAGACGGTGAAGATGATATGGGAAAACC
>CAZVWX010000148.1:0-5105 GCA_964631105.1 uncultured Prevotella sp.
TGCTGCTGCCCCTCCTTCTCGAGTTTCATCAGCTCCTCGTAGGACGTTCCTGTCGAAAGCCACCGCCTTGCCATGCGCAGCTGCGTGCCGAGATAAGGGCGTCGTAGCGTGACGCGTATGACGAGCGGCTTCTTGCGGAAGGGCAGCCTCGCCAGTCTCATGGGCACCGACAGGCCGAGGTCAAGCAGAGCCTCTGCCGCCTGCCTCTCCACTGCCATTTCCATGTTGCGTTATTCGGTTGTCGCATCCTGTCCGTCGATGACGAGCGGCGACGTGCCGTCGTCAGGCGTCTGCACCTTGAGCTTGACCTGCACCTTCGACACCTCGCTGAGCGCGAGTTTTCCGGTGATGTTGGCAGCGAGGGTGACTTTGGGCATCTGGATGGTATGTCCGGATGCCGTCACAATCTCCACCTTTCCGGTAACCTGCGAGAGCGTCGTCGGCGCCGACCACTTGCCGTTGTCGGCGGTTCCTCCCATCACGGCTGCCATGTTGTCCGCGTCGAGCTGTATGAGGTTGAACTGCGGCTCGACGGTTCCGTTTTTCTGGATGAGCACCAGCACCGGTTGCCCCGGCACCTGCTCTGCATTGACGTCGACCGTCTCCGGCTCAGCGCCTCCCCAGTCGAAGGAGTCCTTTTCAATGTAGCCGAGCAGCGTGTCGTTGAGCTTGAAGCTCGAAAGACCGTAGATGAAATTTTTCATTGTCGTTTCCTTATTATGAATGTTATTACTGCGCCGGCAATTATTCCGGCTATGAATTCCAAGACCTTCCTTCCAATGCCGTCAGGAGGTTGTTCTTTTGCCGTTTGAACGGTGTCCTGCGTCTGCTTGCTTTCCGCCCTGGCAGTGCCGCCGCTGGTCAGCTCGCGGCTCTCGTACCAGGCGACGAGCCTTGCGAGGCTGTCGCACCATGCGTCGACATAGACCACCCGCGTCCCGCCGTCCGGCTTCGCCACGTATGCCCTGGCGTGCGCCCTGCCGCTGGCTGTCTCATAGACGGCTCCCCCGGGCAGTGCGAGCAGCGAGTCAAGTGGCAGCTGCAGGCGGACGCTGTCCGCCGGCACGTGCTGTGCCTGTGTCACCCTTGTCACGGTCAGCGCCCTTGCGCTGTCGCTTGCCGTCCTTTCTGTCCTGCTTTGCGTCAGCGCCGCCGTCACCGTCTTCTGACAGCGACAGCTCTGAGCTGACAGGGCAAGTGCCGGCATGAGGACAAAGCTGAATAGCCTCGATGGCGCGCGAGAGGCGGTTGAGCGCACGGCGCGTGAGGTTGTTTTCCGAGACGAGCTTCTCGGTGAGCCTGGTCGATTCGTCATATTTCACTTGGGTCTCCACCAGCAGGCGCGAGATGTCCTCGTACATGAGCTTGTAGGTGTCGTGCACCGACTTGGCCTGCCGGGCGTGGTTGGCCTTGCGGTTGGCCACCCATGCGATGGCGGCGCCTATGCCGCCCGAGGGTATCGCCCACTGGAGTATCTGCATCACGGTGTCCATCGTCGTCGGGTCTGCCTTCCTTTTCCCGGGTTGTCGTCACAGCAGGTCGAAGCCGCGCATGGCAGCCGTGGTGTCGTGCCATCCGGCGCACTCCACCTTCGAGATGGCGCGCGCCAGCTTCACCGCCACGTCCTTGCGGCGCAGGTCCAGCGGCTCGTCGGGGCCGAAGCCGGTGTCCCGGCATACGGCTCGGATGTAGGCCCCGGTGTCGTTCTCGGCGGGCGGGGCCCACCGAGACAGCAGCTGCCTGGCGGTGCGGAGGCCGTGGCGCTGCTGGTAGGTCAGCAGGATGCGCATCAGGGCCCGGTAGCCGTACTCCATCGACGAGAACTGCTTGAACTCGCGGTCGCCGGAGGGGCGCACCTCGCCCTGGAAGCGCTGCGCCGACTGGCGGATGTTGCCGGGGTTGTTGTTGCGCCGGCCGCGCGTCATGCCACGCTCCATGGGGCTCACGCGCTGGCTCCGCTGGTCATCACCACGCCGGCGTCCTCCTTCTTCGGCAGGCAGATGAAGTAGTGGCGGAAGTTGATGAGCGAGCGCTGGTTCTGCGGGTCGGTCGAGGCCTCGCTGTAGTACATCTTCGTCGAGCCCGTGGCCTTGAACACGCGCGGGGTGTAGAAGGCGAACGAGCAGTTGAACTCGCCGCTGTCGGCGGTGGCGCCCACGTCCTTCTTCACGCCGGCGGCGGTGTAGACGGGCGTGCCGCCGTACTCGTAGATGGTGAAGCCGTAGAGCTGGCCCACCTTGCCCGTGGCGCGGTCGATGTTGTACTGCTCGCGGAAGTTCTGCGAGGACAGCAGCAGGTCGTTCACATGGTCGGGGCAGAGCACCAGGCGGCGGTTCTCGGCCGGCACCTTCAGCTTGTCCAGGGCGCGCTTCATCGACACCAGGTCGGCCATCGACAGCCGCAGCCTTCCGTCGCTGTCGGCATCGCCGGTGGTCTTCAGCACGGGGGTCGTGGCGGTGTCCTGCTTGGCGCACAGAGCGTGGGCGGCCTTGGCGAACTTCGAGTCGGCCAGGGCGTTGGCGTGGGCCTCCTTCACGCGCGACATCTTGTCGTAGCTGACGGCGTAGAGCTCGTCGTCGGTGATGGGCGTCACCTTGGTCTGGAACTTGTCCAGCGAGATGGCGATGTCGCCGTCGGGCAGCTCCTGCAGGGGGATGGGATAGGTGGTGTTGTTCACCAGCACGTCGGGGTCGACGCCCACGTCGACGAGGTGGATGACGTCGTTGTTGACGATTGACGACTGGTCGGGCACGCCGTCGAGCCACGTGCCCTCCATCTTGCCGCGCAGCGCCTTGACGAGCTCGCCCGTCCAGATTTCGGTGAGCACGCCGGCCCGCAGGGCTCCCTGCGGCATGCCCGTGGACACGAGCGCCGACAGGGCGTTGACGGCCACCGCGCCCGCCCACAGGGGCAGTCCCAGGCAGAGGGCGCAGAGGGCCCCCGCCACACTGTTGAAAAGAACGGCCGCCAGGGCCTTCACGATTGTCTTCTTCTGCATCATGATTTTCTTCGGTTTTTTTTGTTTTTCAACTTCTTCTTGATTGCTCTCGGCCTCACTCGAAGTCGCACGCCATGCCGTACTCGGCCTCGTAGAGGCGCCGGTACTCCTCGGGGCGCTCCCTCTTCAGCTCCAGGAGCTGCGAGGGCGGCACGTCGCCGAGCTTCTTCCACTCCGGGGCGCCGGACTTGCCGCCTTGCAGCAGCGACGACAGGCGCGCCTGCGGCTGCATCGCGTCGAACACCTCGCGCAGGCGCTTCGCGCCCACCTCGCGCCCGAGCTCCTTTCCCAGGCGCAGGAAGAGGGGCTTGCGCTCCGCCGAAATCTTGCCCTGGCTCACGGCGCCGTCCACGATGGCTTCCAGCTCCTGGACGCTGAGCACGTCCATTTCCTTGCGCAGGCGCACGCACTCGGCGTTCTCCTTCTTCAGTCGCGCCAGCTCCGCGCCGACGGCAGCCTCATCTGCCGTCTCCGGCAAGCCCAGCTGCAGGGCGATGGTCTTCAGTTCCATGTTCTCTTGGTTTTTGATGGTGATATGTTTGTCCAGCAATGGCAGGGGGCACTGGCCGTCCCTGCCGAGGGTTATCCGCTTGCCGTCGCGCTGCAGCACCAGCGCGTCGTCGTTGGCGCCGATGTCGGCGACGCTCACCTCCACGAGGCGGCTCCTGGTGATGGTGGGGCTGGTCTGGCCCTCCACGAGGAGTTCCTTCTTCTGGCTCATCTCCAGGATGTCGAGCCCTGCGCTTACCATGCGCAGCGAGCCGAACTCGAACTGCTTCTTGCATCGCTCCGACAGCTCGGAGGCGCAGTCGAACATCAGCTCGCCCGTCACCTCGCCGTTCTCCACCTTCAGGCCTTTCACGTAGCCTATCACGTTGCCGCGCTCGTGCATGTAGAGCAGCACGGGGTTGCGGCTGTACTGCTCGGTGTCCATGCCGTCGGTGAGCACCCGCGTGCCGTAGCTGTTCAGCCGCTCGTTGCTTATTCTTACTCTCTTTCCCATAGTGCCTGCAAATGGTTTCCAACTGCAATATTATCGTTTTTTTCCCAACGGCGCAAATTCTTGCGCACGCCTTGCGCGACATGGCGCAGGGCGTGCGCGGAAGTTTCGCCGTCTCGATTTTTTTCCGCAATTTTGCACATACACGGAACATCACAACTTATGAAGAAAGCAGAATCGGAACAGAAGAAGGAGCTCGCCCGGACGCTCTTCCTCTCGGGCATGGAGATGAAGGAAGCCGCCGCGAAGGTGGGCGTCAGCCGCGTCACCATCTCGAAATGGGCCGCGCAGGGGGCCTGGCAGCAGGCCCGCGCCGCCAGGAGCATCACCAGGCCCGAGCTGGTGAACAAGCTGCTCGTCACCATCGACACGCTCATCACGCAGGTCAATGAGTCGGGCAGCCCGGAGCTCATGGCCGGCCTCGGCGACAAGCTCGCCAAGCTCGCCGCCGTCATCGAGAAGCTGGACCGCAAGGCCAACGTCGTCGACACCATCGAGGTGTTCATGGCCTTCTCGAAGTGGCTCGAGTTCCGCTCGCAGACCGACCCCGAGGTGACGCCGCAGCTCATGAAGGTCATCAACAAGTACCAGGACATGTACATCACAGAGCAGATGGGCGTCAAATAATGTGCAAATGAGAGCAAAAAAGAGCTCGCTCTTGATTTGCCGGGTGCAGCCATTATTCAACGAAGTGAAATAGCGTGCAGACATCATTCAACGAAGTGAATTAGAAAGGTATGGCATCACTGTCAGAACGGGCGCAGGCCTACAAGAAATGGAAGGAACGGTTCAAAGAGGTACAGTCAATTACCGACACTTCTTTGCTCCGCAAGGAGACGCAGGCCGAGAAGGAGAAGCGCATCAGGCGTCTCCAGAACGACTATGCCGCCTTCTGCGAGTATTACTTCCCGCACTTCCTGCAGCTGCGCGACAAGGCCACCGGCGAGGTCGTGCGCACCATCCACAACGCGCCCTTCCACAACGAGGCGGCGCGCAAGGTGAAGGCCACGCCCAACCTCAAGGCGGTGTTCATGTGGCCGCGGGGACACGCCAAGTCCACCCACTTCGACATCTTCATGCCCCTGTGGCTGATGTTCCAGCCAAAGC
>CAZVWX010000149.1:0-5085 GCA_964631105.1 uncultured Prevotella sp.
ACAATACAAAATGAATCCCATTCATTTTTATTGTTGAGGTGCAGCCTGTCTTATGAAAAGATAGTGCAAATCGAAGACAATACAAAATGAATCCCATTCATTTTTATTGTTGAGGTGCAGCCTCATCGGCGTGCTGCCGTTGCATCGTCCATTACCAGGCCTTGGTAACGTCATTACCAGGCCTTGGTAGCGTCATTACCAGGCCTTGGTAACGTCCGTACCAGGCCTTGGTAATGTGAGTACCAAAGGCCTGGTACGATTCGCCAGTGGGGCTGCCATGGAGGCGGACGGGCGTTCGTGGCATCATGCCGGGCCTTCGAACGCCCTCGGGAGCGTGCGGGCCGGCACGAGGCACGGTCGCTGCACGTGGACACGACACGGCGACAGGTGGGGGACCGTGCCCGTGGCAACGACGCAGCCACGCCCCCGCTGCCCGCCGCCAGGCGTGCCCCGTGAGGCCTCGGAGGCTTGATTTACCCCCCCCGATTCCCTTGTTAAAAAAAAGAATCGGCGGATAAGCGCGGTTTTCGGCTTTTTAAGCTTCTTTTTTGCACTTCCATCAAAAAAACATCCCCTTTGAGCCGACAGGTTTGAATATAAATCACTATCTTTGCAGACGGAACAGCCGACTCTGTCATGAGCCCGGCCGCCTGCGGCCAAGCCGCGCCCCGGCGTGTTGGGGAAACCGGTTTTTGTCCGAAAAAGGTGAACAAGAACGGCATGAAACGAAACGACTTATTTTATTGATAATGGGAAAGCGAATCTTACTGTGTTTGGCCCACATGAGTGGGAACGAGATGAAATATATCCAAGAGGCCTTCGACACCAACTGGGTGGTGCCCCTGGGCCCCAACGTGAACGGTTTCGAGGACGACCTGGAGCGCTTCGTCGGCGAGGGCAAGAAGGTGGTGGCCCTCTGCTCGGGCACCGCCGCCGTCCACCTCTCGCTCATCAACCTGGGCGTGGAGCCGGGCGACGAGGTGATGTGCCAGAGCTTCACCTTCTGCGCCAGCAGCCATCCCGTGAGATACCTGGGCGCCACGCCGGTGTTCGTCGACAGCGAGCCCGACACCTGGAACATGGACCCCGAGCTGCTCGACCGCGCCATAGCCGACCGCATCGCCAAGACCGGGCGCAAGCCCAAGGCCATCATCGTGGTCTACCTCTATGGCATGCCGGCCAAGATTGCCGACATCATGGCCGTGGCGCGCAAGTACGGCATCCCCCTGGTTGAGGACGCCGCCGAGGGCTTCGGCTCGCGCTACGACGGGCGCGTGTGCGGCACGTTCGGCCAATACGGCGTGCTGAGCTTCAACGGCAACAAGATGATCACCACCAGCGGCGGCGGGGCTCTCATCTGCCCCGACGACGAGGCCAAGCAGCGCACCATGTTCTACGCCACGCAGGCCCGCGAGGCCTATCCCTACTACCAGCACGAGGAGATAGGCTACAACTACCGCCTGAGCAACATCTGCGCCGGCATAGGGCGCGGACAGATGACCGTGCTCGACGACCACCTGGCCCACCACCGCCACATCGCCGCCCTCTACGCCGAGGCCTTCGAGCATGCCGAGGGCGTCACCTTCCACGGCAACCCCGACACGCGGTGCGACTCCAACTTCTGGCTCTGCACCGTCACCCTCGACCCCGCCCTGCACGTCAAGGGCGAGGACCAGGCCTACGCCACCACCGTGAAGGGGGCCGTGGGCGGGGCCGCCGGCGTGGTGCACCAGGCCGGAAGCGCCCACACCGACTGCGAGCCCAACCGCAACGTGGAGGCCATGCGCGTCTATCTGGACCAGCGCGGCATCGAGTCGAGGCCCCTGTGGAAGCCCATGCACAAGCAGCCCGTCTACAGCGGCAGCCCCGCCTACGCCAACGGCGTGTCGGAAGGCCTCTTCAAGGTGGGGCTCTGCCTGCCCAGCGGCCCCCTGGTGACCGACGACGACGTGAAGCAGATCATTTCCACCATCCTCGACGCCCGCAAATAAGTGAAGTGATGAAAGGATTCAGAGACCTCATAGACTGGTACTTCAAGCGCGACTCGCTGCCCTACTGGTGCATCTTCATCTACGACTGCCTGGCCTACTACGTGGCCGGGCTCACCGTGTTCATGCTCTCCAACAGCGCGTCCAACACGCTGGCCAACATGCTGCCCCTGATGCGCACGCTCACGGCCTACCTCGTGCCCTGCATCGTCGGCTTCCGCATCTTCCACACCTATTCGGGCATCATCCGCTACACCTCGTTCGTCGACCTGCGGCGGCTGGCCTTCGCCATGGGCGTGGCCACGGTGCTCATCCTGGCCATGCACTACGCCGTCTACCGCGTGCCCGAGAGCGTGATGCTGCATTTCGACTCGCTCCACCTGGTGGGCGTCTCGCTCATCGCCCTGATCCTCATGCTCGGCCTGCGCGTGCTGGCCAAGAGCCTCTACGACGTGGCCTTCCTCGGCGAGCGCGCCGCCAACGTGCTCATCTACGGCATCATGGACGGCGGCGTGGGGCTGGCCAAGAGCATCCGCTCCACCAAGCCCACGCGCTACGTGCTCAAGGGATTCATCTCCCACGACTCCAGGCTCTCGCAGAAGATGCTCATGGGCGTGAGGGTTTACCAGCCCGCCGAGGTGGAGGACATCCTGACGAAGTACCAGATCAAGGCCGTGCTGGTGTCGCCCCTGCGCAATGAGGTCTTCCGCAACGAGCAGGAGCTGCAGAACGTGCTCATCCGCCACGACGTGAAGATTCTCATGTCGCGCGTGGTGGTCGACCGCGTCGACGACCCGTCGGCATTCCAGGTGAACCGTCTGCACAACATCCGCATCGACGACCTGCTGCCGCGCAGCGAGATCAGCGTCGACATGGACGCCATCAACGCCCAGCTCAAGGACAAGGTGGTGATGGTGACGGGCTCGGCCGGCAGCATCGGCAGCGAAATCGTCAGGCAGGTGGCCTCGTTCGGCCCCAGGATGCTCGTTCTCATCGACCAGGCCGAGACGCCCCAGCACGACATCCGCTTGATGATTGCCGAGAAGTTCCCGGGCGTGGAGGCCAAGACCATCGTGGCCAGCATCTGCGAGAAGGGGCGCATGGAGCACATCTTCGCCACCTACAAGCCCGAGTACGTGTTCCACGCCGCGGCCTACAAGCACGTGCCGATGATGGAGGACAACCCCTGCGAGGCCATCCACAACAACGTGCACGGCACGAAGATCATGGCCGACCTGGCCGTGAAGTACGGCGTGAGGAAGTTTGTGATGATTTCCACCGACAAGGCCGTCAACCCCTCCAACGTCATGGGGTGCTCGAAGCGCATCTGCGAAATCTACGTGCAGAGCCTCGACCAGGCCGAGAAGGCCGGCGAGGTGGAGGGCGGCACGCAGTTCGTCACGACGCGCTTCGGCAACGTGCTCGGCTCCAACGGCTCGGTCATCCCGCTCTTTGAGAAGCAAATCAGCGAGGGAGGCCCCGTCACCGTGACCGACCCGAACATCGTGCGGTTCTTCATGCTCATTCCCGAGGCCTGCAAGCTCGTGCTCGAGGCTGGAACGAGGGGGAAGGGCGGCGAAATCTTCGTCTTCGACATGGGCAAGCCCGTGCGCATTGCCGACCTGGCGCGCCGCATGATCAAGCTGAGCGGGGCCAAGGGCGTGACCATCAAGTACACCGGACTGCGCGACGGGGAAAAGCTCTACGAGGAGGTGCTCAACGACAAGGAGACCACCAAGGAGTCGTTCAACCCGAAGATACGCGTCGCCGTGGTGAGGGAGTATCCTTTCGCCAAGGCCAGCCGCGACGTGGACGGCCTGATTCGCGTCGCGTCCTCCTTCGACGCGATGAGCACGGTGGAGAAGATGAAGGAAATGGTGCCGGAGTTCAAGAGCATGAACTCCGTCTACGAGAAGCTGGACCACCGCCCGTGCTCCGGCTCCGGCGGCAAGGCCTAGCCGCCTTGCCCGTTGGGAGAAGACATCATGGAAGCCCTCGCCGACAGAGCCGGCGTGGGCTTCCCGCGTTCAGGGCAGTGGCAGGACGCCCTCCACCTTCACGCTCCAGTCGGCGGGATAGCCGGGCAGCGGCTTGCCGCATCCGTCCCAGCCGGCGGCCATGAGAGCCGTGGCGATGAGCAGGCCGCCGTTGCCGGGCAGGTAGAGGCGCAGCCGGTTGGTCTGCCAGTTGTGGCCCTGCGGCAGGTAGGTGTTCTTCGGCACCGCCATGAGCAGCGCGTCGACGGCGTCGCCGGGCCGGCCGAGGCGTGCGGCGCACATCGCCGTCATGGGGTAGTCC
The DNA here is from genome assembly GCA_964631105.1 of uncultured Prevotella sp. Lineage (GTDB taxonomy): Bacteria > Bacteroidota > Bacteroidia > Bacteroidales > Bacteroidaceae > Prevotella. The sequence continues at coordinate 4,287 of CAZVWX010000149.1, forward strand.
CAGCCCCACGTCTTCTGCCAGTTCCAGTGGCGCAGCGTCCAGTCGTAGGTCTTCGACATGTTGGCGGCCGTGAAGAGGCGGCTTTGCGGCATCATGCCCAGTGCGCCGAGGGGCATGGGGTGGTCGCTGGCGAACTTGTCCACGCCCGTGGGGTTGTCGGTCTGCTCGGCCACGTGGTCGAGCAGGGGCGCACCCTCGGCGGTGAGGTAGACGCCGTCCTTGGAGGGGAGCGGCGCCAGGCGGGCGATGAGGTCGTCCCACTCGGCGTCGCGGGGCAGCCCTTGGCGCACGCGCCAGTCCTGGGCCATCTTCATCGTGGTGAGCCAGTAGCTCAGCTCGAAGGGCGAGTTCCTCACCGAGTCGGCGCTGAGCGTCTCCTGTGCGGGGATGTATCCGCGCAGGATGTACTGCCCCGTGGCCGTGTCGCGCTCGGCGAAGTCGTACATGAATTCGGCCGTGGCCTGCACCAGCGGCGCAAACTTGCCGAGCACGGCCTGCGCCTTGGCCTGGCCCTCCTTCTTGTCGGCGAGGGCGGCCCGGTAGACCAGTTCGGCCAGGTAGATCAGGTGGGGCTGCTGCCAGATGAGGTAGCTGCCCACGTTGGACGGGGCCTCCGTGGCCGAGGGGTCGGTCATCTTCATCCACCTCACGCCCTTGAATCCTTGTCGGCGGGCAATCTCACGCGCCATGGGCTCGGCCTTGAAGTACCAGTCGAGCGTGTGCTCCAGCGCCTCGGGATGCCCCCAGAGGGCCTGGTAGGTCTGGTGCCAGTAGACCATCTCCAGGTGGAACTTGCCGA
>CAZVWX010000150.1:0-3236 GCA_964631105.1 uncultured Prevotella sp.
ATGGCGGTCATTTGCCTTTGAAGAGGTCCTTGATGCCGTCCATGTCGAAGGCCAGCGTGAAGCGCAGCGTCTGGTCGAGCGGGTTGCTCTTGGCCGTGGAGATGACGTAGCCCGCGTCGAGCGAGAACACGTTCATGCGGAACCCGGCTCCCACGGTGAAGTACTTGCGGTTGCCCTTGTTCTCGCTTTCGTGGTGGTAGCCGGCGCGTAGTGAGAACTTGTCGTTGTAGACGTATTCTGCGCCCACGCTCCACTGCACCTCCTCCATCTCCTCCTTGAATCCGCCCGGCGCGTCGTTGAAGCTCTTGAAGATGCCGCTGATGCTCGACACGTCGTAGTAGTCCTTCTGCACGCGCTGCTGGTAGTCCTCGGTGGTCTCGCCGTCCTCCTGCTTGGGCATGGTGGGCACGAGCAGCTTGTTGGCGTCGGCGGCGATGGTGAAGCGGTTGTACTCGTCGATGGGAATCATGAGCGAGGCGCCCAGCCTCATGTTGGTGGGGATGAACTCGCTGTTGTCGTCGCCGCCGAAGCTGATTTTGCTGCCGATGTTGGAGATGTTCAGCCCGAGCCCGAGCTGGCATTCGCGCTGCCCGATGTTGAGGTAGTCCTGGTAGTAGCAGGCGATGTCGGCGGCGAAGGCCGAGCCCGGCGACGTGTCGTCGGTGTAGTCGTAGGTCAGGTCGGAGTAGATGAACCTCACGGCGGCCGCGAGCGAGAACTTCTCGCTCAGCATGAGCGAGTAGCCCACGTCGAACGACATCTCGTAGGGGTTGATGGTGGCGGCGTCCGACTCGGCGTCGTCGGACTGCCCGTAGTTGGTGTAGACTTTTCCCAGCGAGAAGTAGCGGAACGAGCCCGACACGGCGCTGTAGTCGCCGATGCGGTAGTAGCCGGCGAGGTAGGCCAAGTCCATGTCGTTCACCAGCTGGCGGAGCCACGGCGTGTAGTTGAGCGAGACGCCCGCGCGAGAGATGTTGAAGGGGTACTTGGCGGGGTTCCAGTATTGCGAGTTCACGTCGGGGTCGGTGGCGGCTCCCACGTCGCCCATGCCGGCGGCGCGGGCGTCGGGGGCAATCATTTGCGAGGTGACGGAGTATCTCACGGGGTTGAACATGTCCTGCTTGTCCTGTGCCCTGAGGGCCAGGGCGCAGGCCACGAGCAGGGCCGTGAGCAGGGTTCTATGGGTATTGTTCATGTCTTGTGTCGGGTTTTTTAATGCTTGGTCTTCCATCTTATAACGGCGTTCGGCGTCAGTTATTGCCTATGACGACGAGTTTCCGCGCCTTGGTGCTCATCTTGCTGTTGTCGGTGGAGATGCCCACCTTATATAAATAGACGCCCGTCTGCAGCCGCCGTCCGCCGTCGACGGTCAGGTCCCAGTCCACGGTGTAGGTGCCGCTGTCGGCCACGCCCGTTTCCTGGTGCTTCCAGAGCTGTCGTCCGGCCGTGTCGTAGAGGTCGATTTCCACGTCCATCTCGCTTCCCGTGCGGTCGTGGCTGATGATGAAGGTGGTGGAGGTGGTGGCCGGGTTGCGTGTCAGGCCCACGCTGAAGACCGAGGGCGCGAGGCCTTTCACGACGTTGAAGGCGAGCTCGGCCGTGCCGGAGTTGTTCCTCACGTCCCAGGCGCGGAAGAGCAGCGTGTGTCGCCCGGCCTCCAGGGCGGGCAGGCTGTAGTAGGTGGTTCCGCTGGTGTAGGAGCCGAAGTCGAAGCTGAAGTTGCTGTTCAGCACGTAAGTCTTGGCCGGGTCGTTGTCGACGATGAGCTCCATGTCGTGGCCTATGCCGGTGCCGGTGGCGTTGATGCCGTCGGTGTCGGTCACCTCGGCCACGAAGAAGGGCGTGGTGTTCACGTCGCCCCCGTTCACGAACGAGCGCGTGTTGAGGTAGCAGTAGATGGACGGGCCGATGGAGTCGGTGCTCTCGGCCGAGCTCCCGCCCACGACGAAGTTGTCGTCGGCCCCGTTGGCAATGACGGTCTGTGAGCCGGAGCCGTCGACGGCGTAGAGGTTCATGAGCCCCGCCTGGTTGCTGTACATGATGTCCATCGGCACGGCGAAGGCGAAGGCGAAGCGTGAGCCGGCCACGCTGTCGGAGCCGCTGAAGAGCGTCTTCGTGCGGTCATAGTAGGTGAAGGGGTCGTCGGAGTCGGTCTCGCTGGGGTCGTTGGCGCGGCAGACGACGAGCTCCTCGCAGTCGCGCACGGTGGCCGTGACGGTTCCGTTGAAGTCGCCGCCGCTGATGTGGCCCGCCACGCGGGCGATGGCCCCGGCGCTCAGGCGGATGGTGTCGCCCGAGCTGACGCTGACGCCGTTGATGGAGTCGACCACCACCTGGCGGGTGGGCAGGTTGAGGGCCAGGGCCGGGTCGCCGAGCAGGGTGTATTGCAGGTGGTTGGTCGTGCGGTCGCTCTCGTTGTTGTAGGCCTTCCCCGTCATCAGGTCGTTCTGGGCGCGCCGGTGGGCCTCGCCCAGGGTGATGGGCTTGCCGTTGTCGTCGAGGCTGAGCGCGTAGTCCAGGAAGGCGCGGTTCATGTACTTGTTCCGGTCGGCATACACCGTGCGCGTGGTGCCATAGAAGGCCACAGCCCCGCCCTTGCTGTTGAGCACGGCGGCCTCGCCGATGTTCGCCTCGGTGTCGTCGAAGGCCATGATGTCGCACGAGGCCGTGACCCACAGGGGCAGCCGCGTGTTGGCGAAGGCCTCGAAGTCGGACAGCGTGAGCACGCGCTCGTGCGACATCTGGTCGGCGCGTCCGTGGCCGGCATAGTCCATGATGAGTGCGCCCTCGCTTTGGTACCGCTTCACGAGCTCGGTCACCTCGGGATAGGTGTTTCCCGTGGCCGTGGCCACGCGCGTGTAGGCGTCCCACATCACCTTGCGTGCCAGGAATCCCGGGTGCCGGGCCGTGATGTAGTTGGCCACCTCGTTCTCGTCGCGCATGTGCAGGTCGTAGTTGCCGTCGTCGCCCATGAACACCAGCGTGTTCTGCCAGCTGCCGGCGTTGTCGTTGGTGGCGTAGGCTATCACCTTGTCCACCATCACCTTGGCGTCGGCGTCGGTGCTCACGGGGAAGCGTCCCACGGCCACGTCGATGCTCTCCGTGGTGGGCTGGCCGCCCTCGCCCTCGTCGAGCAGTCCGTACCAGCTGTCGTCGACGTAGCAGCTCACCTTGTTGAACGAGTTCTCGCTCTCAAAGCAGAGCAGGTAGTCGTCGGGCGAGAGCGTGCGCGTGCT
>CAZVWX010000150.1:3246-5052 GCA_964631105.1 uncultured Prevotella sp.
ATGCGGTTGTCCCACACGCCGTCGCCGAAGAGGAGCAGGTATTTCGGCCGGTCGTCGTCGGTCTCGGCGCGGTCGTAGAGCATCTTCAGGTAGCGGCGGTAGGCGTTGGCGTCGGGCGTGCCGCTGGAGAACTCGTTGTAGAGCTCGTCGGCCGGCACGATGCGCACCGACAGCGAGTCGTGGGCCTCGTGGAAGGCCTTCAGGCGCTGGGCCTGCGCCAGGAGCTTCTGCGACGCGGGGATGATGATGATCATGTCGGAGGACCCGTCGGCGTGGTGGTCCTGGTTGGTGATGTTGTACACGTATTCGGGCGTGGCCGTCACGGTGGCGAGGCGTGGCGCCGGCGCGGCGTCGGGCCACGTGGCCGAGACGTAGTCCAGGCGGATGGGTCCGCCGCTGGTGCAGCGGATGGTGACGGTGTCGGAGCCCGTGAGGCCGGTCACCCGGTAGGTGCCGGTGGCTTGGCTGCCGTTGTCGTAGGAGCCGAGCTCAATGTCGAGCGTGCCCAGGCTCTGGCCGTTGCTGAGCACTTCGGCCGTGCTGGCGGTGCCGGCGGTGACCACCACCTGCAGGTTGGCCTGGGTGTTGGCGCTGTTGTCGGGGGTGATGACCACGCGCTTCTCGCCCCCCAGGCTGATGGCCTCGCTGTCGAAGAGGTTGCGGCCGCCGTGGTACCAGCTGTAGCCGTCCACTTCGTAGAGGCTGTGGTAGTCGTCGTTGGAGGGGTAGAAGCTGCTCACAAACTCGGCCGAGTCGGCCCATGTGGCGGGCTCGCCGTCGGCCTGGGTGATGAAGTAGTAGCCATAGTCGGAATAGGGGTTGCGTGTGCGCCGCGTGGCCGAGGCGCTGCTCCATCCCACCGGCCCCTGGGCGTAGAACAGCCGCCGCCCGCCCGACTCGAAGGTGGGCACCTCGCTCAGGTCGTCGGTGGCCTGCAGGTCGCTGGCGCGCAGGGTCTCGTTCTGCAGCTGTCCGCCGTAGCCATACACCCGCACGCGGCTCAGGTCGGTGAATCCGGCGCGGCGGACGAGGTCGCTGGTGAGCTGGTAGACGCCCGAGGCGGGCACTCTGATTTTGGCCCAGTTGCCGGTGGCCAGCACGGAGTGGGCGGCATAGGCGTCGGTGGCCGCGGCGCGGGCCTTGTCGCGGGCGCGGCGCTGGCTGCGCCGCATGGGGGACGACTCGATGTCGAGCATGAAGCTGGCCACGAACTGATACTTGCCCTGGCGCAGCACCATGGGGCAGAACGACACCACCAGCGACTGGCTGCCGCGGTCGCTCACCCGCGCCAGCGCCACCTCGGGCATCGCCGGCAGGGGCTCGCCCGACAACCGCCGGTAGGCGGCCACGTCGGCCGGCGAGGCGTCGACGAACTCGGGATAGCTCAGACTGGCCGTGTAGACGGAGTCCTGCTGGCTCGCCGTGAGCGGCATCGACCACACAAACTCGGGCATGACGGAGTCCACCCGCACCTGGCGTGCGCTGAGGTTGAAGAATCGCTTCTCGGCGGCCGCCATGTTGACAGCGGCGGCGATGGCCAGGAGCAGGAGTATCAGTTTTCTGTTCATACGTTTCCTTTTCTGTTGGTGATGGCGGGTCCGGGGGGCAGGCGCGGTCACTTGCACCAGAAGTCGAGCACCCGCCTCGGCCCTATCCAGCCCTCGATGTGGTCGCCCTCGTGCACCGGGGCGCACGGCGAGGGGCATCCCGTGAAAATCAGGTCGCCCGTCTTCAGCGTGAAGATGCGGCTGATGTAGGCGATGCTTTCGTCGACGCCGAAGAGCATGTCGCCCGAGAAGCCCTCTT
>CAZVWX010000151.1:0-5033 GCA_964631105.1 uncultured Prevotella sp.
TACGAGATAGAGCGAAACCTGCGCACGCCCTCGTATGCGGGGTTCATGCTGCTCGGGCTCAACGACTACAGCGGGCAGGGCACGGCCCTGGTGGGGCCGCTCAACGTGTTCTGGCGCGAGAAGGGCTACGTCGACAGCACGGCGTGGCGACGCTTCTGCGCCCCCGTGGTGGTCATGGCCGAGCTGCCCAAGTTCGTCTTCGGCGGTGACGAGGCCGCCGAGGCCGCCGTCGACGTGTACCAGGCCCTGGACACCACCCTCCAGGACTGCGCCGTGACGTGGCGCGTGGACGAGGCCGGCGGCACGGTGGCCTCGGGCGCCGTCGGCGGCGTGCCCCGCACGCTCGCACCCGGCAAGCACCTCCGCCTGGGGCGCGTCACGCTGCCCACGAGCGCCAGCCGTGCCGTGAAGCGCACGCTCCACCTGTCGCTCCACGCCGGGGGCCGCTCCGTGGACAACAGCTACGACTACTGGGTCTATCCCGACACGACGGCACCCGCCGTGCCCGCCGACATCTTTGTGGCCGACACGCTCTCCGACGAGGCCCTCGGCGTGCTCCGCCGCGGGGGCAAGGTGCTGCTCACCGCCGCCGGGCGCGTCACCCTCGGCAGCGACGTGAGCCAGCACTACCTGCCCGTGTTCTGGAACACCAGCTGGTTCAAGATGCGCCCGCCGCACACCACCGGCGCCTGCATCGACACCTCGCACCCGCTCTTCAGCCGGTTCCCCACCGACGACTGGGCCAACCTGAACTGGTGGGAGCTGCTCAACCGCGCCCAGGTGATGAACCTGATGGAGTTTCCCGCCGGCTACCAGCCGCCCATACAGCCCATCGACACGTGGCACGTGAGCCGGAAGCTCGCCATGCTCGTCGAGGCCAACGTGCTCGGCGGGCGCCTCGTGATGACCACGATGGACGTCACCCGGGGGCTCGACAAGCGCCCCGTGGCGCGCGAGATGCTCCGCGCCATCACCGCCTACATGGAGAGCGACGACTTCCGCCCCTCGCTGACGCTGGAGCCCGAAGTCATCGGGCACCTCTTCACCCGCCAGGCCCCACCCGTGAACATGTACACGAACGACTCGCCCGACGAGCTCAAACCCAAGCTCAAGTAAAGCAAAAAGCGCCGCCGGAGGCCGCGCGGGGGCTCTTTTCAATAAATATTCGGGAAAAATAGAACTTTTAGGTTAAGAAACGCTAAATCTTTGAAATGCTTTCACTTTTCCAGCAAACGGGCTGGGAAAGTGAAAGTTTTTGGTTAATTTTGCACCGGATATTTCAAATCTGTTACAACCATGTGGGCTTCATTGGACCATTTCGACCCGATTTCGCTGGAGGAGATGGGCGGCATACGCCTGATGAACCGCACCGACACCAAGTTTGTCACCACGGTGCCCGTGCTGGAGAGGCTGCTGCGCATGGCCGAGGGCGACTACCGGGTGCAGGACGTCGGGGGCGTGAGGCTGGCGCCTTACTACACGGTGTATTTCGACACGCCGGCCTACGACATGTTCCTGCGCCACGAGAAGGGTCATGCGGGAAGGCAGAAGCTGAGAATCAGGTCGTATGTCAGCTCGGGGCTGAGCTTCCTGGAGGTGAAGACCAAGGACAACCACGGGCGGACGCGGAAGCGGCGCATGGGCATGGACGGCTTCGACGCGCTGCACCCCGCCCACGACATCACGTTCGCGGGCGGCGCCGGCGCCTACGCCGGCTTCCTCGCCAGCCACCTGCGCTACGACGCCGCAACACTCCGCGAGTGCGTGGAGAACCGCTTCGACCGCATCACGCTCGTGAACCGGGCCATGACGGAGCGGCTCACCATCGACACGTCGCTGCGGGTGCACAATCTGGCCACGGGCCTCACGCAGGCCCTGCCGGCCATCGCCATCATCGAGCTGAAGCGCGACGGACGCGCCGCGTCGCCCGTCCTGGACCTGCTCAGGAGGCTCCGCGTGAAGCCGATGGGCTTCAGCAAGTACTGCCTGGGGTCGGCCATGACCAACCCCGACTTGCCGCGCGGGCGCATCAAGGCCCGCCTGCACGCCGTGGAAAGGCTCGAGGCCTGCAGCTCGTAGTGGGGCGGGGGAGCGTCGCACGGCTCCGAACCCCGCAAGCAACAAAGACATCCAAGAAAAAGCAAACGCATAAACACTGACCTTATGGACATCTTCCAACTGGGCGTCTCACCCCAATTTGTCACCATGCTGATACGGCTCGCCATCTGTCTCGTGGCCACATGGATCATCGTGGACCGCCTCTACTACGCCAAGAGCCACCGCCGCGACTTCTACTTCACGTTCATGCTCATCAGCGTGGCCATCTTCTTCATCGTGTTCTACATGATTTTCGTGCTCGAAGACCTGAAGGCCAAGACGAGCATCGGCATCGGCATCGGCCTGTTCGGCATCTTCAGCATCATGCGCTACCGCACCGACGCCATGCCCGTGAGGGAGATGACCTATCTCTTCGTGGTCATCGCGCTGTCGGTGGTGAACGCCATCGCCAACTCGGTGTCGCTCGTGGAGCTGCTCCTCACCAACGCCATCTTCATCCTTTGCATCTATGTGTGCGAGAAGAGGCTGCGCCAGGAGCCCTGCAAGCTGGTGCAATACGACCGCATCGAGCTCGTCGCCCCGGGCCGGAGGCAGGAGCTCGTGGCCGACCTGCGGGAGAGGCTCGGGCTCGACATCACGCACGTCGTGGTGGGGAGCGTCGACCTGCTCAGGGACATGGCCGTGGTGAAGGTATACTACCGCGACAGGAACCAAAAGGAAAGCGACGAGACCGTGAACGCGAAAATGAAGCTGACTCGCGACGACTACGCCCGCTCGGACGAATGAGAAACGAACATGCATAGCAAAGTGAAGACTACAACAACACACCTCCTGGCCGCGCTGCTCCTGGCATTGCCCATGGCGGCGCCCGCACAAAGCGACTTCGGCATCTGGTATGGGGCCGGAGCGGAAAAGAAACTCGGAAAGAAATGGACCATCGGCGTCGAGGGCGAGTTCCGCACGCGCAACGACGCACGCACCGCCGACCGCTGGAACTTCGGCGCCGGAGCCGGATGGAAGCCCTGGAAGCACCTGCGCCTGGGGGCGGGATACGACTTCATCTACGACAACAACAAGGAGAAAATCTCGCGCCACGACGACGGCGAACTGAACAACTGGCGCCCAAGCTACTGGGGCACGCGCCACCGCCTGCACGCCGACGTGACGGGCTCGCTCGACATCGGGCGCGTGCGCCTGCAGCTGCGCGAGCGGTGGCAGTACACCTACCGCCCCGAGAAGACCACCGACCGATATGATTTCGACAACGCCCAATGGGAGCAGAAACGGGTGAAGGGCCAGGGGCGCAACGTGCTCAGAAGCAGGCTCCAGGCCGCCTGGGACATACGCCACAGCAAGGTGGAGCCCTGGGCCAACGTGGAGCTCTTCAACGCCTGGAACCTGGCCAAGACACGCTACACCCTCGGGGCCGACTGGAAGCTCAGCAAGCACCACGCCGTGACCATCTTCTACCGCTACCAGGACGTGAGCGACGACGACGAGAACGAGCCCGACGAGCACATCGTGGGGCTGAGCTACAAGTTTAAATTCTGAACGAGATGAAGACAATGAATCAGGACCGGCGGATGCCGGACATGGGGCGCTTCGGGGCGCTGGCGCTCCTGGCGCTGGCGCTCGGGGCTTGCGTGAACGACGACACCGACTTCGGAAGCCTGACCGGCGGCGGGGCGGATTACGAGCTGCGCGACGTTGAGTTCGACACGACACCTCTGAGCGAGACCGACTCGCTCTATCCCGACGACAACGACTATCACGAAAACTCGACCTTCGCACGCACCGTGACCATCACCTTCGACGGCGACACCGCCACCGTGGCGACGCAGGCCACGGGCGTGAGCGCCACCATCGACGGGGCGCACGTCACCATCAACACCACGCGCAAGGGCGTGAGCTATGTCGTCCGGGGCTCCACCGCCGACGGCGGGCTGAAGATATACAGCCGGCGCAAGTTCATGCTCACCCTCGACGGCGCCGACATCACCAACACCACCGGCGCGGCCATCAACAACCAGTGCGGCAAGTCGATGTACGTGGTGCTGGCCGACGGCACCACCAACAGCCTGGCCGACGGCTCCACCTATCTCACGCCGGCCTCGGAGGACGAGAAGGGGGCGCTCTTCAGCGAGGGGCAAATCATCTTCAGCGGCAAGGGCACGCTCGACGTGACGGCCGTGGGGCGCAACGGCATCGCCTCCGACGACTACATCGTGTTCCGCCCGGGCGTGGTCGTCGGCGTGACGGCGACGGCGCGCAACTGCATCAAGGCCAACGACGGGGTGACCGTCCGCGGCGGCGTGCTCAACCTGATGTGCTCGGCGCAGGGCGGGAAGGGCGTCAACTCGGAGGCCTTCATCAACATCAGCGGCGGGCGGCTGACGGCCATCACCACGGGCGGCGCGGCGGCCGAGGATGGCGACACCACGGGCGTGGCGGCGCTGAAGTGCGACAGCGACCTGGTGATGACGGGCGGCGTGGTGCGCCTGAAGTGCTCGGGCGACGGCGCCAAGGGCGTCAACACCAACGGCAACCTCACGGTGGCGGGCGGACAGCTCACCGCCGAGGCGACGGGCACCGCCGGCCTGGCCTCGCCCAAGGGTGTCAAGGCCGACGGAGCGGCGACGTTCTCGGGCGGCGACACCTATGCCTACAGCGCCAACGCGCAACCTCTGGACGCGGCGTCCGTGGTCGTGGACGAGGCGCTCACGGCCACTTATTCGAACGACAGGAAGCTGCTTGAGATTAAACCGTAAATCCAAACAATGGCATTTAACAAATTCATAATATGTCTATTAACAAAAAGTGTATGCTCATGAAAAAAGTTTTTTTCTTCCTGGCATGCCTGCTTTCCACCACGGCTTGGGCCGACGGCTACAGCTCGCTGGTGGTGCAGACGGGGGCCACGGCCACGGCCCTGGACGTGAGCGGACTGGTGATGACCATCGCCGACGGACAGCTGG
>CAZVWX010000152.1:0-5004 GCA_964631105.1 uncultured Prevotella sp.
CACCACGTCGAAGGGGATGGTGGTCTCGACGACGGGCTTGAGCGACTCGCCCACGGTGAGGGTGCGCCAGGGCGTGGTGGCGGGCAGGCCCATGGCGGGCCCGGCGCTGCCGACGCCGTTGTTCTCGCCCTCCTGCGGGAAGGCGACGGTGTAGCCCGTGGCGGCGTCGAAGTCGCTCAGCCGCGAGCCGCAATAGCCCGAGCTGACGCCCGTCTCGGAGACCATCGCCCAGAGCTGCGCGCCCTTGCCGGCCACCGTGGGGGTAAGGTTGAACAGGCAGGGGAAGGTGTAGCCCACGCCGAACTTCGACTTCCGGTCCATCGGCGCGTCGGCCTCATACTCCTCCTCGTAGGAGGGCTTGGAGCGCTTCCAGCCCGTTCCCGGCGTGATTTGCGGGCAGAGGAAGGTGGTCGTGGCGTCGGGGAAGCGGAAGGCGGTGGCCTCGCCGTAGACTTTCGCTATTCTCACCTCGCCGCCCTTCTGCTCCGGGATGGCATAGCGCAGGGCCACGTCGTTGTCGGCCACCACCAGGTTGACGGTCATGCGGGCCTGATCCTGGGTCTCCACGTCGATGTCGGTGGCGTTGGCCTTGAAGTCGGCGTGCGCCCGCTTGGTGCGCGTCATGTCGTAGGACTTGCTGGCATCGTGGTTCCTCGTGGCCGTAATGCGCACGCCGCGCGTGAAGTCGCCGATGTCAGACTTGAAGCCGAGGGCTGACTTTTCCAGCACGGTGTTGCCGTCGTAGGTTACGGTATAGGTGAGTTGTCCGCCCTCGTCGGCCATGCAGACCACGAGTCTGCCGTCGGGTGATGTGGTTTGCGTGCGCTCGGCGCCCGCGCTCATGGCCGCGAGCACGAGGAGCGTGGTGAGGAGAATGGGTTTGTTCATGATGATGGAATATAAAGTTTAGTCGTGATGTTGGGTTGGGTCATGACTGCAAAGCTACTAAAAAAAAGCAACGGTGGCGCTCCTTGCGGCTTGAAAAAATGTTAAAAAAGCACGATGCCGCTTGAAAAATGGCCGAGGCCAGCCTTTTTTCCGGCTCCCGCAACCTGTGAATTCATCAGAAATGTGTAAATTTGCACCACCGGAAGGCCTACGGCGTCCTCGCACGGCGGCCCCTCTGGACAAGAAAAACCTGATAATCACTTCAAGACATCATGGCAAGCATCAAGGAAAAAATAGGCTACGCGCTAGGCGACGCGGCCTGCGGCGGCATCACGTGGAAGGTGATGTCCATTGCCTTCCCCCTCTTCTTCACCAACGTGTTCGGCCTCACCTTTGCCGACGCGGGCGTGCTCATGCTCGTGGCACGCCTCTTCGACGTGGTCACCGACCCCATCATCGGCTCGCTGGCCGACCGCACCCAGTCGCGGTGGGGCACCTACAGGCCCTACCTCATCTTCGGGGCCGTGCCCTTGGGGCTCATCTTCGCCCTGCTGTTCTACACCCCCGACTTCGGCCCCACGGGCAAGCGCGTCTATGCCTACACGGTGTATCTGGCCATGATGGCCGTGTACACGGTGGTGAACGTGCCCTACGGTTCGCTGCTGGGCGTGATGACCGCCGACGACAACGAGAAGAACCAGTTCTCGTCGTTCCGCATGGTGGGGGCCTACGCCATGGGCTTCGTCACCCTGCTCTCGTTCCCCTACTTGCAGAAGTGGGTGGGCGGCACCCCGGCCCACCAGTACGCCGTGGTCGGTGCGCTGCTCGGCCTGCTGGCCGCGCTCATGACGCTGGCCTGCGGCCTGCTCACGCGCGAGCGCCTGAAGCCCGTCAGGGCCGAGAAGTACTCGCTGAAGCAGTTTGCCGACCTCTTCAGGAACAAGCCGTGGATCATCCTCACCCTGATAGGCATCTCCACCAACTTCTTCAACGGGTTCCGCTATGCCGTGGCGGGCTATCTGCTCACCTACTGCCTAGGCGGCGACATCACCGTGGGGCGGCTGATCATCAACTACACCGTCTTCATGACCTTCGGCGAGTTCACCTGTATGGTCTTCGGCGCCTTCTCGCCCCGGTTCACGGCGTGGATGGGCTCCAAGCGCCGCGCCTTCATGGCGGCCGCGCTGGTGTGCGTGGTGTTCTCGACGGCCTTCTTCTTCGTGCCCATGCGCCCGTCGGCCATCTGGGTCATGGTGGCGCTGGTGGTGCTCACGTCGGTGGGCATCGGCCTCTACTCGCCGTTGCTCTGGTCGATGTATTCCGACGTGGCCGACTATGCCACGCAGAAGAACGGCACCTCGTCGACGGGACTCATCTTCTCGTCGGGCACGATGGCCCAGAAGCTCGGCACGGCCATATCGGGCTCGCTTGTGGCTCTGCTGCTGGGGCTGGCCGGCGCGAGCATGACGGCCGACGAGTTCGGCAACCAGGTGGTCGACCCAGCCTCGATCACCCACGGCGTGCTGACGATGATCTGGTCGCTGTTCTCGCTCTTCCCAGCCTTCTTCGCCGTCGTCATGCTCCTGCTCCTGGCCTGGTACCCCATCAGAAAGTAGCCTTAGACCGCCTTCAGGCGCACCACGATGGTGGCCGTGTAGGTCTTGCCGTCCACGGTGTGGCGGATGGCCTGCCGGATGGTGTAGGTGTTGCCCTTCACCATGCGTCCCGGGTATTGCCCCACCTTGCACTGGTAGTTGTCGCGGTTGAACTCGGCGAAGACGATGGCCGACGAGTTGTACTCGCAGACGTAGCCGCCCCGCGTGAACCAGTGGCCGAAGACCGTGCTGCTGCTCGTGGTCGTGGTGGTGCCATAGTGCAGCGTGCCGTCCACGTTCACCCCGACGAAGCATGGCGACACCGACCGGCTGACGCTCACGCCCTTCATCTGGCTGGTGCTCAACCCCAGGGCCTGGCTGACGGCCCCCATGTCGTATTGCACGGTGACGCTGGAATAATCGTTGGCGGCGGCAAGCTCGGCGTCGACGTAGACGGTGGTGTCCTTGCGCTGGTAGCCGGCGGGATATTCGGCAAAGTTGCCGTAGACGTCGGTTCCGTCGAACTTCACCTGGTAGGGCCATTGCTCGTCGTTGGTCACGTCGTCGTCCCACACGTGCTGCCAGTGCGACGTGGGTGCGCCCATGACCGTGAAGAAGAGCTTCTCGCACCCCTCGGGCACGACGAGGCTCACGGAGCCTTCACGGTCGGAGCCGAGTGTGCTGTAGACGGTCTCGCCGTCGCTCGTGTAGGCCACCAGGCCGTAGCGCCATCCGGCCATCGCCGTGTTCACGCTCCTGTAGCCCTTGGCGCCGGCGATGCCCCGGAAGTGGGCCGTGACCGTGGTTCCCGCCGCGGCGTTGTTCAGGTTGATGGTGTTGTAGCCGTAGTTTTGCGGGCAGAAGGCCGAGTCCACCTCCCAGTAGTCGCCATTCTGGTGCAGGTGGGTGGGCTCCTGGCCGATGCGGTGGCGCGCCTGATCGCGCACGCCGTCGATGTCCCACGTGGCCATGTGCATGTATCCCGTGGCCATCTCGTCGTTGAACTGGGCCTGCGTGAGCCCGTTCATGCGCTGGTAGGTCTGCACGGGGTCCTCGGGCTGGGTGGACTCGCGCCACAGCCGCCCGATGAAGTCCTTGCCGTAGAGGGCGCACCACCAGTCCTGGATGAAGCAGTTCTCATAGCGGAAGGTCTCGTGGAGCAGGTTCAGGTGGTGCTCGCGCATGTTGCCCTCGAAGTATTCGCCGTCGGTGAACTGCCTGTCGGGGAAGCACTTGTAGGCCTGCCAGTCGGCGCAGCTCTCCCACCAGCCGTTGCCGTTGTGCGGGTAGTCGGCATAGCCGTAGTTGTAGCCGTGGGTGGAGCCCAGGTCGCATCCGACGAGGTACTGGAAGGTGTGGCCGATTTCGTGGGCCACGGTGTGGCCGCCGCGCGCGCTGATGGCCCACGGCGTGACGTTGAGCTCGCCGCTCATGAAGTCCTCGCCCGACCCGTTGGCAACCCATTCGCCCGAGTAGTGCACGAACATGATGATTTTATACTTGTCGGTCTTCGATTTCCCCGGCACAAGGAATCCCAGCTCGTCCACATACTTGTCCCAGATGCGCTCGGCGCTGGCGAGCAGGGCGTCGGGGTCGAAGGTGTGGCCCGATGCCGTCTTGGGGTTGTCGCCGAAGCCTTTCTCCCAGAACACGATGAAGTGCTCGCTCTCCTTCGAGCGGCGGAAGCTGTATTGCCCGTCGTCGGTGGTGAAGTCGATGTTCTTCACCGACGACACCTGGTAGACGATGCGCCCGGGATTGCGCAGCATGTAGCTGAAGGCGAGCCCGTCGGTGCGGGTGGGGATGTTGACGTCGAGGTAGCCCTTCTTTCCGTAGCGGGGAGAGAAGTAGCGATAGACGGGCACCGAGTCGGTGCGGGTGTTGGCCCTGAACTCCAACGAGTCGGCCGTGCTGATGTTGACGAAGCTGTTGGCTTTGAACCGGTTGTCGTAGCGCACCCACAGCGTGTCTTGGGCTCGAAGCGAGCCCCACACTGGCAGGGTGGCAAGCAGGAGGAATAGCAGTTTTCTCATGTCGCGGCCCTCCCTATTTGATGACGGTCTTTCGCCCGTCCACGACATACACGCCCTTGGGCAGCCCCTCGGGGGCCGAGGCCACCTTCTGCCCGGCCAGGGTGTAAACGCCGCTCCGGCGCGTGCCGGCGGCATCGTTGCCCTCCACCTGGGTGATGCCCGTTGACACGCCCGTGGAGAATCTGATTTCGCCAATCTCGTCGATGGGATAGGCTTTCCCCCCGATGACGAGCGTGGCGTCCTTCCTGTTCAACCTCGGCCCGACAAACGTGCTGGCGTTGCCCAGCTCCACTTGGGCCACCTGCCGCCCCTCGGTGTCGGTGACGGTCATCACGGGCACCGTAGCCTGAGCCCGGCCCGCGGTGCACCATCCCAGCGCGAGCAGCGACATGAGCGCTGCCGGGCGCGATAGAAATTTCTCTTTCGACATTTTCACCTTATTATATATTGGTTTCTTTGTTTGCAAAGATACGTTTTTTTTGTTGAAA
>CAZVWX010000153.1:0-5001 GCA_964631105.1 uncultured Prevotella sp.
CGCTGGCCAACTCCCTCGGCACGTCCCACGGCGCCTACAAGTTCAAGCCCGAGCAGTGCACCCGCGACCCGAAGACCGGCCGCCTCATTCCGCCGCCCCTGGCTTTCGACGTGCTGCACGAGATTGAGAAGAAGCTTCCCGGCTTCCCCATCGTGCTCCACGGCTCGTCGTCGGTGCCCCAGAAGTATGTCGACATCATCAACAAGTATGGTGGCAACCTGCCCGACGCCGTCGGCATCCCCGAGGACCAGCTCCGCGAGGCCGCCAAGAGCGCCGTGTGCAAGATCAACATCGACTCCGACAGCCGTCTGGCCTACACCGCCGGCGTGCGCGAGACACTCGCCCTGCATCCCGAAATCTTCGACCCGCGCGGCTACGGCAAGGTGGCCCGTGCCTACATGACCGAGATGTACAAGGAGAAGATTACCGACGTGCTCGGAAGCGACAACAAGCTGGCCAACTGCGACTAATCAATCAATTGTACATAGCCTATAGAGGCGGGCACCCCGTAAGGAGTGTCCGCCTCGCTTTTTCTTGTTCCGGGCGCGGCCCGAAGATGGCTTCGCGCGCCCGGGGGGCGTCAGTCCTCCAGCTTCAGGAAGGCCTTGGGAAGGGCACGCACCAAGTCGCCCGCCACGAGGCTCTCCTTGCCCAGCTCGCGGGCGGCGATGTCGCCCGCGAGGCCGTGCAGATACATGCCCAGGCAGCACGCCTCGCGCTGGCCATAGCCCCGGGCAAGCAGTGCGGTGATGATGCCGGTGAGCACGTCGCCGCTGCCGGCGGTGGCCATGCCGCTGTTGCCGGTGGGATTGAACACCACGTGGCCGTCGGGGAGGCACAAGGCCGAGTAGTGCCCCTTCAGGATGATGTAGGCCCGGAGCCGCCCGGCCAGCTGCCGCGCCTGCTGCAACCGGTCGTAGCACCCGCTGCTGCCGCCGCTCACCAGGCGGTCGAACTCCAGGGGATGGGGCGTGAGCACGATGCCCTGGGGCAGGCCCGGAATCCACGCGCGGTGATGGGCGATGATGTTGAGCGCGTCGGCGTCGACCACCACGGGGCAGGCCGAACGCTTGATTTGCGAGATCAGGGCAATGGCCGTGCCCTCCTGCTGGCCGATGCCGGGCCCGATGCCCACCGCGTCGAAGCCATCGGCCTCCTCTGACTCGGTGAAGGCTCGCTCGTCGTGGTCGAGATGGAGCACGGCCTCGGGCACCCCCACCTGCATGATGGCGTTGTTGGCACGTGGCGTGTGCACCGTGAGCTTGCCCACGCCGGCCCGCAGGCAAGCCCTTGCGGCGAGCAGCGCCGCACCCGCCATGCCGTAGCTGCCGGCCACGAGCAGGGCGTGGCCCATGGTGCCCTTGTGGTCGAAGTCGCCACGGGGGCGCAGCAGGGAGCGCACGTCGTTCTCTTCCTGCATGACGTACTCGGCGTCGGTCTTGGCGATGTAGTCGGGCGAGAGCCTGATGTCGAGCACTTTCACACGCCCCAGGTAGGGCTGGTTGTCGGCCAGGAGCATGGCCAGCTTCTTCTGCTGCAACGTCAGCGTGAGGTTGGCGCGGATGATGTTGGCCCCCACGTTGTAGGTGTTGTCCTCGCACATCAGCCCCGAGGGCACGTCGATGCTCACCACCTGCGCCCCGCTCTGGTTCACATACTTCACCATGGCGGCGAACCCGCCCGAAAGGGGCTTGCTCAAGCCGGTGCCGAAGAGGCCGTCGACCACCAGCGTCGAGCTGTCGAGCACGGGCGGGTCGAAGTCGCGCGTCACCTCGGTGAAGCTGCTCAGCCGCTTTGCGTCGACAAGGCGCTGTTTGTTCACCATGCAACCCTCGCTGAGGTGGTTGTGTATGTTGAACAGGTAAACCTTCACCTCGTAGCCGTCGCCGGCCAGAAGACGCGCCACGGCAAGGGCGTCGCCGCCATTGTTGCCGTGCCCGGCGAACACCACCACGGGCGTGCGGCTGCCCCACTCCTCCTCGATGGCGTGGGTCAGAGCCTTGGCCGCACGCTCCATCAAATCCACCGAAGAAATCGGCTCGTGCTCGATTGTGTATTTGTCCAGCTCTTGCGACTGGGCAGCAGTAAATATCTTCATATGCTGCAAAAATACGAAAATTACGCTAATCCATACACATGGTTTGCCAACTTTTTAGTAATTTTGCATCAAAATCTGTTTTTTCCAACAACATGAGTACTGTACGAATCAAGGACAAGACGTTCAAGACCTTCATCCCGGAAGCCGAAATACAGCAGCGCGTCAAGGCCGTGGCCGAGCGCATCAACCACGACATGGCGGGCAAGAACCCGCTGTTGCTGGCCGTGCTCAACGGCTCGTTCATGTTTGCGGCCGATCTGATGAAGAACATCACCATTCCCTGCGAGATTTCCTTCGTCAAGCTGGCTTCCTACCAGGGCACCACGACGACGGGGAAAATCAAGGAGGTGATTGGCCTGAACGAGGACTTGGCCGGGCGGACGGTGATTATCGTGGAGGACATCGTCGACACCGGACTGACCATGAAGCGCATGATCGAGTCGCTGGGCACGCGCAACCCGGCCTCGATACACATCTGCACGCTGCTCGTCAAGCCCGGCAAGCTGCAGGTGCCGCTCGACATCGAGTACGCCGCCATGGAGATTCCCAACGACTTCATCGTGGGCTACGGACTCGACTACGACCAGCAAGGGCACAACCTGAGGGAAATCTACGTGGTGACCGACGGGCAATAGGCCGCCTTCACGCCCTTGCGGCTCCTTGCGGAGCCGCGGCCGGAAAGGTCGCGGCGGCGGAGCGACGCGCACACGGGAAAGGGGAAAAGACGGACTATGATGGAGAAAGGACAAAAATTTAAGGTAAAAGAAATGAAGAATATTGTAATCTTCGGCGCTCCGGGCGCCGGAAAAGGAACGCAAAGCGACAAAATCATCGGGAAATACGGCCTGGGCCACATCTCCACGGGCGACGTGCTGCGCGGAGAAATCAGCAAGGGCACCGAGCTGGGCAAGACCGCCAAGGGCTACATCGACAACGGGCAGCTCATTCCCGACGAGCTGATGGTGGACATCCTGGCCAAAGTCTACGATGGGTTCGGCCCCGACCATGCGGGCGTCATCTTCGACGGATTCCCACGCACCATCCCCCAGGCCGAGGCGCTCAAGGAGATGCTCGCCCGCCGCGGCCACAAGGTGGCGGCGATGATCGAGCTCCACGTGCCCGAATCGGAACTCACCAAGCGCCTCATCAACCGCGGCAAGGAGAGCGGACGGACCGACGACAACGAGGAGACCATCAAGAAGCGCCTCGACGTCTACCACCAGCAGACGCAGCCCCTGTGCGACTGGTACTACAAGGAGGGGCTCCACCACGTCGTGGACGGACTGGGCGACGTGGACCGCATCTTTGCCGACATCTGCAACATCATCGACAACCTGTAATCCCGAAAGGACCTCATGCCCGAAAGCAACTTTGTAGACTATGTGAAAATCTTCTGCCGCTCAGGAAAGGGCGGCAAGGGCTCCATGCACTTGCGCCACGTGAAGTACAATCCCTACGGCGGACCCGACGGGGGAGACGGCGGCAAGGGGGGCAGCGTCATCCTCCGGGGAAACCACAACTACTGGACGCTGCTCCACCTGAAGTTCCAGCGCCACGTCTTCGCCGAGAACGGAGGCAACGGCAGCCGTGACAAATGCCACGGCACCGACGGCAAGGATGCCTACATCGACGTGCCGTGCGGCACGGTGGTCTACAATGCCGAGACGGGGGCCTACGTGTGCGACGTGACCTACGACGGGCAGGAGGTGGTGCTGCTGAAGGGCGGGCGTGGCGGACTGGGCAACTTCCAGTTCCGCACGGCCACCAACCAGACTCCCCGATACGCCCAGCCCGGCGAGCCCAACCAGGAGATGACGGTCATTCTGGAACTGAAGCTGCTGGCCGACGTGGGCCTGGTGGGGTTCCCCAACGCCGGCAAGTCGACCCTGCTGTCGGCCCTGTCGAGCGCGCGCCCCAAGATTGCCAACTATCCCTTCACCACGCTGGAGCCCTCGCTGGGCATCGTGCCCTACCGCGACAACAAGTCGTTTGTCATGGCCGACATCCCGGGCATCATCGAGGGGGCCAGCGAGGGCAAGGGGCTCGGGCTGCGATTCCTGCGGCACATCGAGCGGAACTCGCTCCTGCTGTTCATGATTCCCGGCGACACCGACGACATCAAGAAGGACTACGACGTGCTGCTGAACGAGCTGGAGCGGTTCAACCCCGAACTGCTGGGGAAGCAGCGCGTGCTTGCCGTGACGAAATGCGACCTGCTCGACGACGAGCTGGAGGCCATGCTTGCCGACACACTTCCACGCGACTTGCCCTGCGTTTTCATCTCGGCAGTCAGCGGGAAGGGCCTCGACGAGCTGAAGGACACGCTCTGGAAGGCGCTCAACAGCGAGAGCAACAAGCTGCAGGAGATTACGGCCGAGGACACCCTCGTGCACCGCGACAAGGACCTGGCGCTGCTGCCGCAGGAGCTCCACGACGAGCAGGCCGACGAGGACGGCGACGGCTCGCCCGCCCAAACCAACAGCGAGGGCAAGTCGTGGGACGAGCTGGCGTGGGAATACGGCGTTGAAGAGTGAGGGGGGGAGCCCAGATGATGACCGCACCCATACTGAGATATTATCCCATCGGCGACGAGGCTGTCGCCTTCTCCACCACCCGGCAGGGCGGAGCCAGCACGGGCAACTATGCCGAGTTCAACATCAATCCCTATTGCGGCGACTCGCCGGCCCACGTCCAAGCCAACCGCGCGGCCCTGGCACAGACTTTGGGCATAGCCCCCGGGCGCATCGTCATGCCCCACCAGGTGCACGGCACGCGCCTGCTGGTGGCCGATGCGGGGTTCCTCAACGCGACAGACGAGGCGAGAGGCCGGCTGGAGGGCGTCGACGGACTGCTCACGCGCGAGCGGGGCCTGTGCATCGGCGCGTCCACAGCCGACTGCATCC
>CAZVWX010000154.1:0-4993 GCA_964631105.1 uncultured Prevotella sp.
CGTGGGATTGACGAAGAACATGCACAGCAGGAGGATGATGGCGAGATAGCCGAAGGCGGCCACCGCGCCGAAAAGATAATAGAACAGCGTGTTGGCCAGCATCAGCCCGCCGAGCATAAGGATGCGCACCGAGCCCCATACGGCCAGCGTCCGTGGGCCGTCGGGGCCGGTGAGCCGCGCGTGGAGGGGCTTCCACCGGAACATCCACAAGGCCGCGGGGATATTGAGCAGGGTGAGCAGCTCCACCAGACTGAGCAAGACGAACTTGAGTTGCTCGCGGCCTGTCCACGCCCCCTCTGTCAGCCAGCCGCCCTCGAAGGCGGCCACCAGGAGCAGCGGGACGGCAATCAGCGACCAGAAAAGCGTGGCCAGTCGCCGCCGCGTGCGGTCGAGTGCGGGTGCAAGGTCATTGTTTCTCATAAGGAATGCGGTTCAAGATGGAACGCCCCAGCGTCACCTCGTCGGTATATTCCAGCTCGTCGCCCACCGAGATGCCGCGGGCGATGACGCTCAGCTTCACCGGATAGGGAGCCAGCTTGCGCGAGATGTAGAAGTTGGTGGTGTCGCCCTCCATGGTGCTGCCCAAGGCCAGAATCACCTCGCCGACGCCTCCCCCGGCCACGCGGTCCACGAGCGAGTCGATTTCCAAATCGGCCGGGCCGATGCCGTCCATGGGCGAGATGATGCCCCCAAGCACATGATAGAGGCCGCGATACTGCTGCGTGTTCTCCACGGCCATCACGTCCTGCACGTTCTCCACCACGCAAATCGTGGCGGTGTCGCGCCGCGGGTCGGCACAGATGGGGCACACGTCGGTGTCGCTGATGTTATGGCACACGCGGCAGAACTTCACGTTGCGGCGCATGTCCTCGACGGAGCGGGCGAACTCCTCGACATCGGCCACGGGCTCGCGCAGCAGGTGGAGCACCAGGCGCAAGGCGGTCTTGCGCCCGATGCCGGGAAGCCGCGAGAACTCGCTGACGGCTTTTTCGAGCAATGCCGAGGGATAGTGCTGCTCCATCACAGATAGACGCCAATGCCGACGCGGAAGCCGATGGTGGAGAAGTCGGAATGGTTCTTGAAGCTCTGGTCATAGTAGACGGCGGGCTCCACGGTCACCGTCTTGCTCAGGAAGAAGGCGTAGCCCACCTCGAAGCCCGGCATGAGGTCGTTGTAGTTGTGGTTGGCGTGCACCAGCTTGGCGTTCAGCCCGAGATAGAGCCCATTCTGGATGATGTAGTAGCGCCCGCCCACGCCCACTCTGAAGTTGTCGGCCACGTCGTCGTTGCCGCTGTGGTTGTAGCCGGCCTGTGCCGTGAGCATCCAGTTGTCGGCCACGAGATAGCCGGCCTGCGCCTGGATGCCCAGGTTGGTATTGTCCGACCCGTTGTAACTCAGGTTCAAGCCCGTAAGCGAACCGCCGATATACACCTTGCCCTTCTCGAACTGGGCGCTTGCGGTGACAGCCATCATCAGGCCGACCACCAACATCAAGAGCTTTTTCATTTCTTTCCTGTATTTGTTTCTAATGTTCTGTTACGCTTAGTGATTTCCCAAGCCGCCATCAGCGCATGGCCTTGCGGTACCATGCGAAGAACCACACGCACGCCACCACGAGCACGAGGCCGCCGAGGGCATAGCCCAGCGTGCCGAGCTCCAGCGCCTGCGGACTGACGAAGATGAACGTGGAGCACACCGTGGTCATGAAGAGGGCGGGCACGAGCGAGATGACGAACGGCTTCTTCTTCTGGCAGAAGTACACCGTGATGGTCCAGAGGGTGAACACGCTCAGCGTCTGGTTGGCCCAGCCGAAGTACTGCCAAATCACATTGAACCCGTTGGGATTGGCCATCTGCCAGATGAGCAGGGCCACGACAGCTGCGAACATGGGCACGCAGATGTAGAACCGCTTCCTCACCGAGTGCTGCTCCAGGTGGATGAAGTCGGCAATGATGAGGCGGGCGCTGCGCAGGGCGGTGTCGCCGCTGGTGATGGGGGCGGCCACCACGCCGAGCAGGGCCAGGATGCCGCCGAAGACGCCAAGCCAGTTGTCGCACACCATCTTCACCACCTGCGGGGCGCTGAAGTGCTGGATGAGGGTGTCGCCGCCGGCATTGAACGAGGCGACGAGGGCGTTGGCCGCATGCTCGCCCACAATCTCGCGCCAGCCGCCATAATAGAAGAAGTACATCGACACGGTGGCCCAGATGAGCGCCACGAATCCCTCGGTAATCATGGCGCCATAGAAGATGGGGCGGCCCTGCCGCTCGCTCTTCAGGCAACGCGCCATCAGGGGGCTCTGCGTGGCGTGGAAGCCGCTGATGGCCCCGCAGGCAATGGTGATGAAGAGGCAGGGGAAGATGGGGTTCTTGGCCATGAAGCCCTCAACGCCGAACACGGCCTTGGGCACGTTCAGGTTGGCCGACGTGGTGTCGCTCCACAGCTCGGGTATCTCGGGCATCTTCACAAACAGGCCCACAAGCAGGGCCACGGCCATGAAGAGCAGCGAGAAGGCGAAGAGGGGATAAATCTTGCCGATGATCTTGTCGATGGGGAGCATCGTCGCCACAAGATAGTAGGCGAAGATGACGATGATCCAGAACACGATGTTGAACTGCCCGCCCGTGAGCGACGTGCCGAAGAGGGCGTCCAGGCCCTTGTCGACGGGCGCGATGCCGTCGAGGATGATGGCCGGGCTGTAGACGAACACCGCACCCACCATCATCAGCAGGAGCACCGAGAACACCAGCATCACCTGCTTGGTGACGTTGCCCAGGTAGTCGCCCACCAGCTCGGGCAGGTTGGCCCCGCCGTGGCGCACGCTGAGCATGCCGCTCATGTAGTCGTGCATGGCCCCGGCAAAGATGCAGCCGAACACTATCCACAGATAGGCCTTGGGGCCGTACCACGCTCCCATGATGGCCCCGAAGATGGGGCCCGTGCCGGCAATGTTCAGAAACTGAATCATGAAAATCTTCCACCCCGGCAGCACGATGAAGTCCACGCCGTCGGCCTTCGCTATGGCGGGCGTGGGCCGGCCGTCGGGGCCGAACACGCGCTCGACGAACTTGCCATAAAGCAAATAGCCGATAACGAGGGCAATCAAACTCAATACAAATGATATCATTTCCTACTTGTTTGTTTTAAATCGCAATGCAAAAGTAATGATTTTATTTGAGAAACGAAAAAAACTGCTTACCTTTGTGCCAAAATGAATGAAAATGCTGAAAAAGTTGTTCCGGCGCCTGTGTGCCGCCCGGCCCGTCGTGCTTGTGGCCTCTCTTCTTGTCTCATGGCCCGGCCATAGGGCCGCCGCGGCGGAGTGGGAACCGGCGGGGGTCCCCAAGCGCGAGGTGCGCGCGGTGTGGCTCACCACCATTGGGGGCATCGACTGGCCCCACTCCTACGCCCAGTCGGAGCGGTCGGCGGCGAAGCAGCGGCAGGAGCTGTGCCGCATCCTCGACAATCTGAAGCGAGCACACATCAACACCGTGCTCCTGCAGACGCGCATCAGGGCCACCACCATCTATCCCTCCGACATGGAGCCGTGGGACGGATGCCTGTCGGGCTTTCCCGGACGGTCGCCGGGCTACGACGCCCTGGCCTTCGCCGTCAGCGAGTGCCACCGCCGGGGCATGGAGCTCCACGCCTGGGTGGTGACCATGCCGGTGGGGAAGTGGAACCAGGCGGGATGCCGCGCCCTGAGGCGGAAGCACCCAGAACTGCTGCGCAAGATTGGGGCCGAGGGCTACATGAACCCCGAGAACCCGCGCACGGGCGACTACCTGGCGCGCCTCTGCGCCGACATCACGCGCCGCTACGACGTCGACGGCATCCACCTCGACTACATCCGCTACCCCGAGACGTGGCGCTTGCGCGTCGGCCGCGAGGCGGGGCGGCGCAACATCACCGCCATCGTGAGGAAGATACACGACGCGGTGAAGGCCGAGAAGCCCTGGGTGAAGATGAGCTGCTCGCCCGTGGGCAAGGCCGACGACCTGGCCCGCTACTGGAGCCACGGCTGGAACGCCTACACCACGGTGTGCCAGGACGCCCAGGGGTGGCTGCGCGAGGGGCTCATGGACGAGCTCTTCCCGATGATGTACTTCCGTGGCGACCAGTTCTTCCCCTTTGCCGTCGACTGGAAGGAGCTGTCGGCCGGCCGCATCGTCGCCCCGGGACTGGGCATCTACTTCCTCGACCCGCGCGAGGGCAACTGGCGCATCGGCGACGTGACGCGCGAGATGTTCTTCCTCCGGCAAATCGGACTGGGACACGCCTTCTTCCGCAGCAAGTTCCTCACCGACAACCGGCAGGGCGTCTACACCTTCACGTGCGACGACTTCAACCGCTACCCAGCGCTCGTGCCCGAGATGACGTGGGGCCGACACGTGGCGACCGACGACACCTATAATATATATGTAAGTCGCGACGCCCCCGTCGACACCTCCGACGCCCGCAACCTGGTGGCGGTGCGGCTGCCGCACGACGAGATGCTGCGCCAGCGCCGGCAGGTGCTCCGGCTGAACTATGCCATCACGGCCATGGACCGCTACGGCCACGAGCGCATCGTGGAGCAGACACCCGCCCCACCCCGCCGCACGGCCTCCGCACTGCTGCCCTGCGACGGCCAGTGGCTCCGGCTGCCGCCGAAGCCGTCCACGCTCGACGCCTCGCTCGTGCTCATCACCACGCTCCAGGGCTCCGCCATCGCCTCGCGGCCCTACCGCGGCGGGGCCGTCGACGTGAGCGCCGTGCCCGAGGGCTGCTACGTCGTGCGCTCCATCGGCCGCAAGGGGAAGACCCACCGCCTGGGCTGGTTCACCATCAAGCGGAAACGCGGCGGGGCGGAAGTGCACAACAGATAACCACGCAGGGGCGCATGTCCACGTGCAGGGGCCGCGCCTTGTGCCGGCCCGCACGCCCTGAAAGGGCGTTCGAATGCGCGATGATGCGACCGACGAATCACGACGCGGAGACATCCACGTGGCCC
>CAZVWX010000155.1:0-4987 GCA_964631105.1 uncultured Prevotella sp.
TGGCGGTGATGGTGTCGCCATGGCTCATCCACACCTGCGAGCCCTGCTCGAAGCCCTGGAAGATGGGCGACGACGTGTCCACCTCGGCCAGGTTGGCCCGCCCGTACTCGCGCGTGCCCGTGGGCTCCACCTTGCCACCCTGCGAGGAGGCGATGAACTGTGCGCCGTAGCAAATGCCCAGGACGGGATACTTGCCGACAAACTGGCCCAAGTCCACCTTGAACGCCTCCTTGTCGTGCACGGAATAGGGACTTCCGCTGAGGATGACCCCGATGACCGACTCGTCGCCGACGGGGAACTTGTTGTAAGGCAGAATCTCGCAGAAGGTGTCGAGTTCGCGCACACGGCGCCCGATGAGCTGGGTGGTTTGCGAGCCGAAATCAAGAATGATAATCTTCTGTTGCATGTGATAATTGTGATGGTAAGATGTTCTAGACAATGGTGGCCTGACGAGCCCCGGGCGAGTGGAGCGACTGCAGGAAGTCGTCGGCCTGGCTGAGGGTGTCCTGCTTGCCCACGTCGATGAGGCGCAGCCCATGGGCCACCCGCCCTACGATGGGCACGGTGGCGCAATGGTGAAGATAGAAGTCGATGATGGAGAACTTTTCCGGCCACGACTGCATCAGAGGGAACAGCGATGGCGGAAAAGTATGGATGCCGCTGAAGGCGAAAAGGCGCAGCCCGCCGATGGTGAGGGGGGCGGCCGGCGGCGTGGGCGGCCAGGCCGCGGCCGAGAGGGTCTGCCTGACATCGGGCCAAGGGCTTTTCACCTGCCCCGTCTCGATGTTCACCCAGCCCACCAGGCGCATCTCGGAGTTGAAAACAAGATAGCGGCGGGTGGGCCGCCATGACACGAGCAGCGACGGGCCATCGGCTGCCAAGGCGTAGAATTGCGCCAAGTCGACATTGCTCAGAATGTCGACATTGTGTATCAGGATGGGGGCCGACGCATCGAAAAGGGGCGCCGCCGCCCGCAGTCCGCCGCCCGTATCGAGCAGTTGGCGGGTCTCGTCGCTCACGCGGATGTCAAGCCCGAAGTTGTTGTTCCCGTCGAGATAGTCGGTGATTTGCGAGGCGAAGTGGTGCACGTTCACCACGATGCGCTCGAAGCCCGAGACGGCGAGCCTGCCGACGACACGCCGCAAAAGGGGCACGCCCCCCACACTGACCAGTGCCTTGGGCACGTGGTCGGTGAGAGGCTTGAGGCGTGTGCCGAGCCCGGCGGCAAATATCATGGCTTGCTTCATGCCGCCGTCAGTCGTCCCAGACGGAATGCTTGGAAGCACTGCCGGTCTTGGCTCCCACCTGCTCCGGATCGGTGATTTCAGAGTTGTCGTCGACGACGATGGTCCCGGTGTCGCCACCGCTGACGGAAAGGAGGGGCTCCTCGTGATTCATTCCTACGGGAAGCACTTGGGGCCTGATATATTTACGTTTCATGGATGTTTGTTTTCTATGATTATTTCACGATATGTTTCTTGCCATTCTCAACAACAATGCCCTGGTAGCCATTGCCTACGCGCTGTCCGGCCAGGTTGTAGCGTGCCGTGGCCGTCTGGCGGGTCGTGGCGGCAGTGTGGATGGCAGTGGCAGCGCCAAAGGAAAGGTTCAGCCGTGCAGCCGTCGAGGTGGCTGCCTTCAGATAAGCCTTGTGTGCGGGAATGCTCACGCCGGCCCTCACCTTCCGCATGGTCTGCGTCCCCTGGAAGAGGGCATATTCGTCGCCGGTGGCGGCGAGAGCAGCGTCGGCCGTGGCCGAGAGCGTGTTGCCGGCGAAGAGCGTGGCGTCGGCGTCGCCTCCATAGGCAAGCGTCTTTGTTCCGCCCTCGCTGCTATAAAGCAGCACTCCCTGCCCGGCAGGAATCACCTTCGTGTCGACGAGGCTCAGCTGCACGGTGCTGCCTGCGGTGGAGGTGGCGACATACACCAGCACGTCGTCGGGAACAGTGACGGTGGCGGCATTGCTGTAGGAGGCAAGATGCGACGCTTCGTCAATGACAACCGTGGGCGCGTCTATCTTCCTGACCAAGATATAATCGAAGTCGGCGCTCTGGTTGGCCTTGGCGTTCTGGTTGTGTCCGTTCACCAGCAGTGTCTTCTCTTCGGTGAGGGTGAACTTCAGCGATTGCTCGCCGGTGGAAGTTCCGTCGGTGGAAGCAAAGGCATTGGTGTCCTGGTCGGTGGAAGAGGCGTCACGCACGACAATGTTGCGGTTGGCATTGGCGGTGATTTTCACCACGGCGGCGTATGAACCGGCGGGATAGGTGCCCAGGGAGAAGCCGCGGTTGGTGTAGTTTTGGGCGACCACATGGCCCGTCGCACCATTCGAATACTGGGTGTCGGTGCCTGCGGCGTCGCCCTCGGCATCGCCGAAGAACAGCACGTCGCTCTCGGGCGTGGTGTAGCTGATGGTGCGGCTGATGCTTTCGCCATCGGCAAAGGTTCCGGCCTCGCCAAAGGTGGCGGTGTTGTCGGCCTTATAATAGGTTCCGTCACTGCCCTGCTTGTAGAGGGGATAGGCATAGCTCCACGGCGTGGTCTTGTCGTCGCCCTCGACAAGGGTGGTGGTGGCCACTGAGTCGGCGCCTCCAATCTGGTAGGTCAGGCTCAGCGTGGCCGTATAGGCTTTGCGCACAGCCACGTTCAAGACATTGTCGCCCGTGGCCGACACGGTGAGCGTGGGAGCCTCGTCGGCGGTGATGAAATACTTCGTTCCGTCGGCCACCACCTTGGTGTCGGCAGTAATGGTGGCGCCGGCAGCCAAGTTGAAGGATGAAGAGCTGACGGTGGTGCCGTCGAGCTGGTAGTTGATGGTGGCGGCATACTTCTGCTCCGCGGTGACGACGGAATAGAGGGCCACGTTGTCAAGGTAGCAACCCCAGCTTGTCTTGTTCACCTTCAGGCCCTGCACGTTGTCGGTGGTCAGGGCCGCCGTTCCGGTAACGGTGTTGCCGGTTCCATTGCCAGAAGAAATAAAGAGTGTATAGTCCACCGTCCGGCCATCCAGGTCGATGACGAGCCCCACTCGATAGCCAACCTTACGGGGCTGACGCACATAGTTGGAAATGTCGGTTCCACAGATGGTAGCCACGACAAAAGTTCCATTCTTGTTCCCCGTCGCGCTGGTGCTGGCAAAAATCACATTGCCATCCTTGTCGACGATGTTGAAGGTTTGGGCATTGTTGGCAGAAACACTGTAATCTCCATTGAAGTACACCTTCCCCGTGGTTACGGGTGAAGCGAAGTCCTTGGTCCATCCTCCGGTTGTGCCGGCCAGCAGGGCCGAGCCTCCAATCTCGAATGAGTTTCCGTTGCCGTCGCTGAAGGACACGCCCGTAGCTTCGTTGGCGTCTCCGGTAAAGTCGGTTTGGTTGGCAATGGTTACATTGCCGTCGGCATCGGTGGATTGCACTCCGTAGAGCACCTCGTAGGTCTGGGCGTGTGCGCCCATTCCCAGCATGGCCGCCACTGCCAAGAGAACAGATTTCAAATAGTAATTCTTCATATCTCTGATGTTTACATATATAGCGAATCGTTTCAAAATCATTGGCAAAGGTACTCATTTTTTATGAGACAGCCTATCAGGAAGTCGCAAAAACGCTGCCGCGACGAATATTTTGCGACCCTCACGCCATTTTTCTTGTTCTACATCTTCTTCCCTCCACTGGAATCCTCACGCCGGGGAAGCACCGACCGGATGCCCTGCTCGCGATGGAAGACGCGCACCTCGACACCATATTTCTCGTTGACATGCTCGGCCAGATGCTGTGCGCTGTACACGCTGCGGTGCTGGCCGCCCGTGCAGCCGAAGCAGAACATCAGGCTCGTGAAGCCCCGCTGGATGTAGCGTTCCACATGGTGGTCGGCCAGCGCGTAGACGGATTTGAGGAACTCGAGGATTTCCCCGTCGTCTTCCAGGAACCGGATGACCGGCTCGTCGAGCCCCGTCAGCTTCTTGTAGGGCTCATAGCGTCCGGGGTTGTGCGTGCTGCGGCAATCGAAGACATAGCCTCCGCCGTTGCCCGACGGGTCGTCGGGGATGCCCTTCGCATAAGAGAAACTGTACACCCGCACCACCAGCGGCCCCTTGCCGTCGTATTTGGAATAGGTGGCGGGGCCGTCCTCGGGCCTGGCCGAATAGATGTTGTTCTCGGTGGTCTTGAATCCGTCGACGCGATTGCGGGCTGGAGCGTCGATATGCGCCCATTGCGGCAGCTCGGTCAGCCGCCTGAGCATGTCCATCATGTAGGTGTAGGGGAACACGCGCGGGCCGAGGGCCACCAGGTCGCGCAGGTTCTGAATGGCGGGCGGAATGGAATCGAGGAAATGCTTCTTGCGCTCGAAGTAGCCGCGGAAGCCGTAGGCGCCCAGCACCTGGAGCGTGCGGAAAAGCACGAAGAGCGACAGCCGGTGCACGAAATGACGCGCCGAAGGCACTTCGGTGTAGTTCCTCAAGCTCTGATAATAGGCGTAGACCAGCTCCCGCCGCAACTTGAACGAGTAGTGGGCCGACGCCTGCCAAAGGAAGGAAGCCAAATCATAATAGTACGGACCCTTGCGCCCGCCTTGGAAATCAATGAAATAGGGGCGGCCCTGGGCGTCAATCATGACGTTTCGCGCCTGGAAGTCACGATAGAGGAAGCTCTCCATGGGCTCCGAGGTGAGGTCTTTGGCAAAGAGTCTGAAGTTGGCTTCGAGCTTCATCTCATGGAAGTCGAGTTCTGTGGGCTTCAGAAAGCAGTATTTGAAGTAGTTCAAATCGAAAAGCACGCTGTCGGTATTGAACTCCGGCAGGGGGTAGCAGTTGCTCCAATCGAGCCCGCGCGCACCACGAATCTGCACGTTGGGCAACTCGCGTATCGTGTTGAGCAGCAACTCCTTCTCATGCTGATTGTAGCGTCCGCCGGCCTCCCGTCCGCCACGGATGGCGTCGTAGAGCGAGCTCTGGCCCAAATCAGTCTGCAAATAGCGCAACTCATCGTCGCTC
>CAZVWX010000156.1:0-4962 GCA_964631105.1 uncultured Prevotella sp.
CACATAGTTGGGCCACGTGCGCCCTATGCCTGTGGGGCGCGTGGCCTCGTGGGCGTTCACCATGATGTGGTGCCTGGCGGCCTCCTTGATGCAGTAGAGGTAGTGGTTGTTCATGGGCTGCGAGTAGTGGTGGTCGCCGCGCGGGATGATGTCGCCCACGTAGCCGCTCTTCACGGCGTCGTAGCCATAGCGGTTCATCAGGCTGTAGGCGGCCTCAAGGTGGCGCTCGTAGTTGGTCACCGACGACGAGGTCTCGTTGTGCATCATCAGCCGCACGCCCTTCTGGTGCGCGTAGTCGTTCAGGGCCTTGATGTCGAAGTCGGGATAAGGCGTGGTGAAGTCGAAGACGTAGTCCTTCCAGTGGTTGGCCCAGTCCTCCCAGCCCACGTTCCATCCCTCGACGAGCACCTCCTGCAGGCCGTTCTTGGCCGCGAAGTCGATGTACTTCCTCACCTCGTCGTTGTTGGCCGCGTGGCGCCCGTTGGGTTTCACCCGCGCCCAGTCGATGCTGTCGAGCTTGATGGAGGGGAACTCGTCGGTGTAGTTCCACGACTTGTTGCCCACAATCATCTCCCACCACACGCCGCAGTACTTCGTGGGATGTATCCACGACGTGTCCTCAATCTTGCACGGCTCGTTCAGATTGTAAATCATCGAGTTGGCCTCGCCGAGCATGTCGCGCGCGTCGTCGCTCACGGCCACGGTGCGCCACGGCGTGCTGCAGGGCGTCTGCATGTATCCCTTCATGCCGGTGGCGTCGGGCGTGAGCCACGATTCCAGCACCATGTTCTTGTCGTCCAGGTTGAGGTGCATGGTGGCATAGTCGGTGCAGGCCGCCTCGTGCAGGTTGATGTAGAGGCCGTCCTGCGTCTTCATTTGCAGGGAGGTCTGCACGCCGGTGGGCGAGAACACGGCCACGGAGGAGTTCTGCCAGTTCACCGCGTCGTGGAACCGGCTGCGTATCTCCGAGAGCCTCGACTCCTGGGTCTCCTGCTCCTGCGTGTCGTAGTCGCCGGGCAGCCACCACGCCGTGTGGTCGCCGTCCATGGCGAACTGCGTGTGCTCGTCCTTGATGACGAAGTACACCAGCGAGTCCTGCTGGGGGAACTCGTAGCGCAGGCCCATTCCCACGTCGTAGACGCGGAAGCGGATGGTCATGCGGCGTGTGGTCTTCGGCTGCACCAGGTCGACGGCGAGCTCGTTGTAGTGGTTGCGGATGCGGGCGTACTGCCCCCAGACGGGCGTCCACGTCTCGTCGAAGGTGCTGGTGTGGCTTCCCGCCTCCACGAATCCCGTCATGAGCGAGGTTTCGGCCAAGCCCTTCGAGGCATGCTTGTCCTTGGCCAGTTCCAGTCCGAGGAACGACGGCCTCACCACCGTCTTCTGCTTGTAGGTCATCTCGTAGGTGGGCCTTCCGTTCGCGGTGATGGCGAACTTCACGGCGATGTTCCCGTCGGGCGAGGTCACGGTCTGCGCCCCCGCCGTGAACGGCAGCAGCATGAAGGCCAGTGCTAACTTGTAATTCATTGTTTTTGCTTGTTGTATTTATATATAAGGTGTCCGTTGTGCTCCGGTCAGCGTTGCTTCCGCCCGCTTTGCCTCACCAGTTCGCTGATTTTGTTCACCAGCTTCCCGTCGGCCAGCAGGTCCTCGATGTCGATGTGCATGCGGTACCGCCAGTAGTGGTGCGGGTTGGCGGGAATGTTGATGCGCTCGGCGTTCTCGTCGGGCAGGCGCAGTCGCTCGCTCATGGCCAGCCAGTCCTGTATGGTGAGTATGCAGAGCATCGACGGCGAGGTGAGGTGGCGGGCGATGATGTCCTCGGCCAGCCATCCCGGCAGCGGGTGCGGCGCCGGCCCCTGGCGGTAGAGCATGTTGTTGTAGTAGTCCTGCGTGCGCTCCTCGTCCTCGTCCCACCACTGCCGCAGCGTGGGGGTGTCGTGGGTGGAGATGGTGCACACCGAGCGGTAGGGATTGCGGCTGAGGTGGCCGAAGCGCACGCCCGGGTCCTTGGGCATGGACTGTATCTCCAGGCTGAGGATGCGCAGCTGCTCGAGCACCCACGGCACGCAGTCGGGCACCATGCCCAGGTCCTCGGCGCAGACGAGCATGCGCGTGGCCTCCACCAGTCGCGGCAGCTTCTTCATGGCCTCGCCGTACCAGAACTGGTTGTTGCGGCGGTAGAAGTAGTCGTTGTAGAGCTGGTTGAAGGCGGCCTTGTCGTTGTCGTAGAGGCTCTCGTAGATGAAGTCGAACTGCGCCGAGATGCGCGGGTGGAACTTGCCCTTGTCCTTGCTGTCGCGCACGAAGAGCACGTCGCTGATGAGGGCGTAGAGGCCGTCGCGCAGGTTCAGCTCCTCTTCGTCGGCGCCGGCGAAGGCGGCCTCCACCTTGCGCTGCGTGTCGTAGGCGGGCTTCATGCGGTAGCGCTCGCCGTCGACGGGCTCCAGGTAGTTCTGCCTCACCTCGCCGGCGCGGTCGCCGAAGACGCGCTCCAGCACCCAGTCGGTGATGAAGGGCTGCGTGTCGCGCTCCTCCTGGAAGTTGAAGCCGTAGGAGGCTATCTCCTCACGCGTCAGCGCCAGCGCGGGCGAGAACTGCCCGAGCAGTCCGTGGACGGCGTCGATGGGAATCTCCCAGATGCGGAAGAAGCCGAGCACGTGGTCGATGCGGTAGGCGTCGAAGAAGTGGCTCATGTTCTGGAACCGGCGCACCCACCATTTGCAGCCGTCGGCGAGCATGGCGTCCCAGTTGTAGGTGGGGAACCCCCAGTTCTGGCCGTTCACCGAGAAGTCGTCGGGCGGCGCTCCGGCCTGCCCGTCCAGGTTGAAGTAGCGTGGCTCCGACCACACGTCGCATCCGTGGCGGTTCACTCCGATGGGGATGTCGCCCTTGAGGATGACGCCCTTCTTGCGCGCGTAGTCGTGGACGGCGGCCATCTGGGTGTTCAGGATGTATTGCGTGAAGTAGTAGAAGCTCACCTCGCGGTAGGCCTTCGTGCGCGGGTTGGAGAGGGCCGGGCGGTCGGCCTCGTCCCAGGTGTTGTGGGCGGGCCACTGCGAGAAGTCGGCCGTGCCGTTCTTGTCGCGCAGGAAGCAGTATTCGGCATAGGGCACGAGCCACGGGGCGGCCTCGCGGAAGAAGCGCTTGAACTTCGCCGAGGCCAGCACGCGGCGCCCCTCCTGGGCGAAAATCTCGCGCAGGTAGCGGGTCTTCGTGTCGTTCACGCGCTCATAGTCGATTTGCGGCAGCTCGTTCAGCTCCTGCCTGATTTGCTCGAACACGTTGCGCTTCTTCTCGTCGCCGATGGGCGGCAGCTGGCTCAGGTCGGCGTATTGCGGGTGCAGGGCGAAGATGCTGATGCAGCTGTAGGGATAGGAGTCGGTCCAGGTGTGGGTGATGGTGGTGTCGTTGATGGGCAGCACCTGCAGCACGCGCTGCTGGGTGAGGGCCACGAAGTCGACCATCTTCTTCAGGTCGCCGAAGTCGCCCACGCCGAAGCTGCTGCGGCTCCTCAGCGCGAACACGGGCACGTTGGTGCCCGCGAGCTTGCGCTGCCACAGGTCGAAGCGGGCTTGCTGCAACTCGTAGACCACCACCTGCCTGTCGCCCATCGCGGGCACGTCGATGGTGCGGTTCCGTCCCGTCTCCCACACCAGGGTGACGTCGTTCTCCTCGTCGAGGATGACGAACTTGAACTCCAGGCGGCTGGCCGAGAAGTGCTCCGCGTCGAGGTCGATGATCCACTCGTTGTAGTTGTGCTGCGTCATGCTCCTGGCGTTCAGGGCCTTCCACTCGCCCATGTCCTTGCCCGCGCCGAGCACGCCGAGCCACTCACCGCGCCGCAGCTGCGGGGCCCTCACCTTCAGCCGCACCGTCTTGTTGTATTCGGTGGCGGGGGCGGGCCGGAGCTGCTGCTGGTTGATGCAGTCGGTGAAGGCCGAGCTGTAGAGGTAGGAGTCGTCGGGAATGTCGTTCCACCGGTCGTAGGCCACATACTCGCCCGCCTTCCGGGCCGAGAGTTCGAGCACGTGGGTCACGGTGGCCCACTCCTTGCGGGCGGGCACCCCGTCGCGGGTCACGGAGTAGAAGTAGCCCACCTGCCCGGCCCCGTCGTCTTGCAAGAGCACATAGCTCCATCGCGTGCCGTCGAGGGTCGACATCCGGTATGCCTGCACACGGTCTTCCTGCACCACGTTCAGCACCAGCTGCTCGCCGAACGAGGCCTGGTAGTCTATGTTAAATAGGATTCTCATAATGGTTTAGGTTCGTAATCTTGGCTCAAAGTTAAGAATTTCTCCGAAAGGATTGTCCTTTTCGCTTGCGCGGAATGGCGAAAAAAGGATGCAAACGTTTGCATTGCTTGCATCATTGCAGGGGCACAAGCCTTCCGGACAACGCGCCGCTGCCATCGCCGCGCTTGTGACGGGCCGGCGCCATGCCGCCGGTTCGGGCGCGACGCACGGTGCCGTGCCTGTTCGCCACGTGCCGTGCAGGGCCTGGGTGCGGCGGGTGGCCGCAACGCTTTTGGAAGGCGATGGATGCAATTAGAGATATGTTTACATTTTCATCCTGCCCTTCTTTCACCCCGTTTTGACAGAAAGTTGGCGCAAACTTCGTTCTTGTGACATTTTGCGAAGTTTATTCTCGATTCCGTTGACAACTTTGTAAAGATTGACGAAAAATGGACTTGATTTCGAAGAAAGGCCTTCTTTGGATCCAAGAACGGCCTTCTTCGCCTCGAAGAACGGCCTTCTTTGAGTCGAAGAAGGCCGCTTACACCTTGCAAGAAGGCCTTTCTTCAAATGGATGAGAGAATAGTTGACAACAGTAGTCGGCTGTCCATGATGAAGAGCAAGGCCTGTGGCGCGCCCAACAGGTGCAGCTTGCGACTTTGGCACCCGCCATGGCTAATGGGCAAATGTTCGCTTCACCATCGCCACGCCGTGCAAAAATCGGTGC